>NZ_JBFUEB010000005.1:0-99692 GCF_056404395.1 Rhizobacter sp. P2_D12
GGCCCGCGCCGCGGTGTCGCGGCGGGCGGCGCCTCGGCCACGGCGGCCTCGTCGTCGTCGTCGGCCAGCAGGTGGCGCGCGACGCGCCAGCGCTGGCCGAGCGGGCCATAGCCGTCGGCGGYGGCCTCCCAGTGCAGCTCGGCGAGGGGCGCCTGCAGCTGCAGGTTGAGCTGCCGCGGCGCGCTGCGCTGCAGCGTCGCACCGATTGCGCCGGGAAACAGCTGCGCGTACAAGGCGGGCCCCGCGGATGGATCGGATTCAGCCGCCTGCGACAGCCGGCGCCAAGCGGGCAGCTCGGCGCGCACGCGCGCGTGCCGCCCCACCGATCGTCCGTCGGTCAGGAACGCGTCGTAGTGGCCGGTGTCGTCCAGGCGTGCCGTGAGCTGGAACGGCGGCAAACCCTGGGCTCGCGCATTGCGCATCTGATCTTCCCCCTGGGGGAAATCTAACCGCAAACGCGCCTGTCTGACACATATTGCTACAGCTCATCGGCCCGACTGTGCGGCCTGAGGCGCCCCATCGTCATCCCCAACATGCCGGACTAAGATGCGCCGACCACACGGCTTGCCGGGAGGTGTGCCCTTGGAACTCGCAGTGTCGGATCGCAGGCTGTTGCCCTGGTGGCGCACACCACGCCTGGCGCTGTGGCTGATCCTGGCCGGCGCCGCCGCGTTCGGCGTGACGGCGGGCGCCGGCTACCGCGGGCTGCAGGACCTCGCCGCGCACGCCGTCGAGCGCCGGCATGCCGAGGCCACGCTGGCGCTGCTCGACAAGACGCTCGCGCTGCTGCTGGACATCGAGACCGGCCAGCGCGGCTTCCTGCTGAGCGGCAACCCGGCCAGCCTGGAGCCGTACGAACGTGGCAAGGCGCGCTTCCCGGACACCTGGCTGGACCTGCTGCGGCACCTGGCGGTCGACGAGCCGGGCGGCGCGGCACGGGCCCGGCACCAGCGCCTCGAGGCGCTGGTGCAGCAGCGCATCGCGATCGCCGATGCCCACGTGCTGAAGCGGCGGGCCGAGGGCCCGGCCGCCGGCAGCGAGGCCGGCACAGACCTGGACGGCAGGCTCGCGATGGACGCGATCCGCTTCGAGTTCGAGACGCTGGGCGCGGCCCTGCGCGAACGGCTGGCCGCGCTCGAAGCGGTCGCCGCGCAGCTGCAGGCGCGCACCGCGGCGCTGATCATCGCGCTGACGGCCGGCGGCGTCGCGCTGATGGTGGGCGCGGTCTGGCTGCTGGTCGACGAGCGACGTCGGCGCGACAGCGCCGAGGCGGCGCTGCGGCGCTTCAGCCAGTTGCTCGAGAGCATGGTGGACGACCGCACGGCCGAGCTGCGCGCGGCACGCGACCGCATGCAGTCGTTCGCCCGCCAGCTGGACGAGAGCATCGAGGCCGAGCGGCGACGCCTCGCGCGCGAGGTGCACGACCAGTTCGGCCAGATCGTCACCGGCACGAAGATGGTGGTGCAGGAGCTGGCGCGCCAGCACCCCGAGTTGCCGCCCGACAAGGTGGCGCAGCTGGTCGGGCTGCTCGACGAATCGATCGCGACCGCGCGCCGCATCGCCAGCGCACTGCGCCCGCCGCTGCTCGACGACCTGGGGTTCGCGGCGGCGGTGGCGCATTTCGCGCAGCGCACCCGGCTGCCGGGCCGGCTCGAGGTGGTGGCCGACGTGCGGCAGGACGAGCACCTCGACGGCGACCAGGCCAACCAACTGTTCCGCATCGTCCAGGAGGCGACGACGAATGCGCTGCGCCACGCGCACGCGGCGCGCATCGTCGTCAGCGGCTGCCTGTGCCGCGGCGAGTACGTGCTGCGGATCGCCGACGACGGCATCGGCCCGCAGCCGGTGCGCGCCGATGCGAGCGGCCTGCGCAACATGCGCGAGCGTGCCGCGATGGTCGGCGGCTCGTTCGAGTTCGGCCCCGGGGCGCACGGCGGCTCGGAGGTGGTGGCGCGCATCCCGATCGCGCAGCGCGAGGAGCAGCCGGCATGAAGGTGCTGGTCGTCGACGACCACCCGATCATGCGCCTGGGCGTGCGCCAGCTGATCACCGGCGCGTGGCCGCAGGCCCAGGTGGACGAGGCGCCGACGCTGGCCGAGGCCTGCGACAAGCTCGTGCGCTTCGGGCCGGAGTTGATCGTGCTCGACCTGGGCCTGCCGGACACCACCGGCACCGAGGGCGTGAAGCGCATGCTGCAGCTGGCCCCGGGCGTGCCGATCCTGGTGCTGAGCTTCAACGTCGAGGCCGCCTATGCGGCGCAGTTGCTGAAGATGGGCGTGGCCGGCTACCTGCCGAAGGACCGTGCCGGAGACGAGCTGGTGACCGCGCTGCGGTGCATCGGCGAGGGCCGCAAGTACGTGACCGAGGAAGCCGCCAACCACCTGGTCGACCTGCTGGGCGGGCGCACGCAGGCCTGCGATCCGCACGAGCTGCTGTCGACCCAGGAGACGCGCGTGATGATGCTGATCGCCGCCGGCAAGACGCCGGCCGAGATGGCCCTGCTGATGAACCTGTCGGTCAAGACCATCGGCACCTACCGGGCGCGCCTGCTGGAAAAGACCGGCTGGAAGAACAACACCGAGCTGACAAAATACTGTGTCGCACGCGGACTGACGGATGCTGTATGAACGTCGTGATCGTCGAGGATTCCGAACTGATCCAGAAATGGCTGCAACGCTTGCTGGTCTCGGTGCCGGGGGTCGAGGTGGTGGGGGTCGCCGCCGCGCAGGACGAGGCGATCGCGATGATCGACCGCCTGGAACCCGACCTGGTGACGCTGGACATGGCGCTGTCACCCGGCCATGGCTTCAACGTGCTGAAGGCGCTGCGCCAGGCCGGCCACACCTGCAAGGTGCTGGTGCTGACGAACCAGGACACCGGCCCGCTGCGGCCGATGGCCGAGCAGCTGGGCGCGGACGGGCTGTATGACAAGAGCCTGGACGTGGCCACCGTGCTGGAGCAGGTGCGGGCCTGGGCCCAGCCGGACTGACGCCCTCAGAAACTTTCCTTGACCTCGACGACGAACTGCGCCCGCTTGATCGAGCTGTCGCCGTCGAGCGGGAACGCGACGTCGACGTGGATCACGTTGCCCAGCGACGTGCGGCTGTTGCCCAGCCGCAGCCCGAAGCCGATGTCCTTCAGCAGCTTGTGCGATGCATCCGGCACCGCCCCCTGCCCCCAGGTGCGGCCCATGTCGTAGAACACCGCGCCGCCGACGTTGAAGAGGCGGAACGGGTACCAGTTCGTGAACACCCGCTGCTCGGTCGTGAAGAGCCAGCGCCCCTCGCCGCTCTGGTAGCGCAGCGGGTAGCCGCGCAGGCCGGTGTCGCCGCCCAGCAGCACCTGCTGGCCGTCGTCCAGCGCCACGCCGCGCTGCCCCGACAGGCCCATGAAGAACGTGCGCCGGGCCGATTGCTTCAGGTAGTAGCGGCCCTCGGCCTTGAAGAGGCTGTTCTGCAGGTGGCCGTCCTCGACGCGCCCGATGCCCGACCCGGCCAGCAGCACCGTCTGGTTCGGCGTCAGCGCATGGCCCAGCGAGCCCCGCAGGTCGAACATCGTCGCGCGCCGGTCCGCGCCCAGGCTGGGCAGCGACTGGCCGAGCTTGCCCTTCAGGTGCCAGCCGAGCGAGACGTCCTCGGTCTTGCCGATCTGGTCCTGGTTGCGCACTTCGCTGAAGGCATCCTGGACCAGCTCGACGCCGATCCACGGGTAGACCAGCTGGCGCTCGGTGCCGGCCGGCATCGGCTCGCCGGCCGCCACCACCCGCGTGGCCCGGTGCTCGTCGAAGGTGATGCCGGCCGTCCAGCGCGTGACCCAGCCGTCGCGCAAGCCGGCCGACCAGCCGCCATACGCCACCAGCAGCCGGTCGTTCACGTCCAGCTGCCGGATCACCTCGCCGCGGTCGTAGACCGAATCGACGCGCGCCTCGTTGCGCACCTGCAGGCCGGCCGTCCACGGCGTGTCGAGCGCGTAGAACGGCCGTCCGACGATCAGTTCGTGCACGTGGCCGTCGCTGTTGTTCGAGTAGAGGCCCTGCAGCTCCCACCAGCTGTCGAGCACGTGGCGGTCGTGGTAGTTGACGCTCTTGCTGGTGCGATCGACCTCGGACTTGAACGCGAAACCGAGCTCCTTGCCCAGCCCCAGCACGTTCGCGTCCTCCAGGCTGAAGCCGCTGCTGTTCTTGCCGCCCGAGCGGCCGAGCGAGACGCCCGGGTTCAAGGTCCACACGTCCTGCGTCACCACCTCGAGGTCGACCACGCCGTCGTGCAGGCTGATCGGGCGGATGTGTGCATCGCGGAAGTACGACTCGGCACGCAGGATGCGTTCGGATTCGCGCAACAGCCGCGGGTCGTAGGGCTCGCCGGTCTTGAAGAGCAGGTGCGAGGCCACCACCGATTCGCGCGTCAGCGGGTGCAGCCGGTTGGCCCAGCGGAACAGCCACTTGTCCTCTTCGGGCAGGCGCGTGTCGAACAGGTTCAGGCGCTGGATGCGGATCTCGCCGACGCGGGCCCCGGCGGCCACCAGCGCTTCGTCGGCCGGCACTTCGGCCGGGCGCGGGCGTTCGAGTTCGGGGGCCTTGGGGCGCGGCGGACCGTCGTCATCCGACGGCGCCTCGCCGGCCGGCAGCACCGGCGGTTTCTCCTCGGCCGGCGGCGCGGGCTCGCTCTGTGCTGCCGAGGGCCAGGGCGCGATGCACGCGCCGCCCCAGGCGAGGCTCACCGCCACACGGACCGCGCACGAGCTCAGACGCCACCCCATCCGAATCCTTTCGGTTGAACTTGACTGCCACCCGCGTCGGACCGACCGCGCCTGCATGGTAGCCAATGCAAGGCACGCGGCGTGCCCGGGCCACGGGGCACAGGCAGAGGGCACGCGGATTGCCACCCTTTCATACCGCAGCTTCGGGCCCACGGCCCGAGAGCGGGACGCGACCGGCACGGGCCGGCACGTCACCTCTTCCAACATCTGCAAAGGAGTAGGACATGACCAAGCTCACCACCACGCTGACCCTCGTATCGGCCGCCGCGCTGGCGGCCGTCGTCTCGCTGTCGTCGGCCCAGTCGACCAACAGCACCACCGCCGGCGGCAGCAACACCGCGGCACCGGGCTCGAGCGCTGCCGATCCGAACCAGCCGAACGGGCCGGCGACGACGCCCGACATGACGACGACGCCAACGAACCAGAACACGACGGCCACGCCGACTGCGCAGGACACGCAGGTCAGCCCGAACAACCCGGACAACTCGGCCGCCCCGGCCACGATGTCGAAGCCGGACAACAGCGATTCGGCCACGACCATCAGCAGCGATCCGCTGGCACCGCGCGCCGACCGCAACTAAAGGCGTTCAGTTCAACGCCGAAGGGCCGGGCAAGTCAAGGCTTGCCCGGCCCTTCGTTCGTGGCGGTCTGGGCCAGCCGCGTCGGTGCCGCCTCGGGCATGCCGAACACCTGGGCCAGCGTGCGGCGATCGGGCACCAGGTACACCATCGCCCGGCCGCGGCTGAACATCGGGCTGATCACGCCGTTGTAGAAGGCCGGCGGCAGGTTGATGCAGCCGTAGCTGATGCGGTTGTCGTCGATGCCCGGCGAGGCCAGGCGCTGCGCGCGGCGCTCGCGCGGGTTGGTGGTGCGCACGCGGTGCATCGACACCGCGGCGCCGTAGTCGACCCAGACGATGTCCTCGCCGTCCGCATTGCGGCCCGGACGCGCGACGAAGCGGCCGGCCGGCGTGATGCGCTCGGACGGCAGGATGTCGGCGATCTTGCGCTCGCCGATGTCCGGCACCGAATCGTCGCCGCGCGCCGCGCCGAGCAGCGCGGGCGCCGAGCCCAGCAGGCGGCCCGCGGCATCGAACGCGAAGACGTGCGCACGCGGCTTGTCGATCAGCACGAACGGCAGGCCGCGGTTGTCGTTGCGGCCGATCACCCAGTCGCCCAGGCGGCGCACGTCGTTCGATGCATCCTCTTTCGCGAAATCCAGGTGCCGCGCGCGGTGCACCGCCGAGGCGTGCCATGCGTTGAGCGCCTGCTGTTCGCGGAAGGCCGGGGAGATCGGCTGCGCGATCAGGCACAGCACCACCGTCGCCACACCCATCAGCCCGGCATTGACCCACTCAAGCAGCGCCTCCTGGCGGGCTGCCGACCGGTCATTTTTGCCGGGCGTCGGCAGCTTGGCCATGGCGATGTCTGCCGGATCGCGAAGGGGCTCGGGCGTCATGCGGCACAGCGGCAATCGGCATGCCTGTGGGATAGGACGGTCGGTGCCGGGACCTCGTGTGCGCACGGCAGGCAGGCGTGGACTTTGTCGCGATTTCCCTGCCGCGCGCCGCGCGCGCTTTCCATAGCATTCGTGTTCTCAAGCCGGGCTTTCGGGCCCGGCTTCTTCATGACAGGGGCCCGGCAGGGACATCGGCATGCGTGTTGTAGGAAGATGGTTTCGATCGGCAGTTCTTGCCGGCCTGGGGATCGCCAGCGGCTGGGCGGGCGCGCAACAACTGCCATCCGACGCCTCGCCCGATGCGCGCGTCGCGATGCACTGGATCCTCGGCACGCACGACAACCAGGGCCGGCCGTTCGCGATCGTCGACAAGAAGGCGGCGCAGCTGCGCATCCATGCGGCCGATGGCCACCTGATCGGCAGCACGCCGGTGCTGCTCGGCCTGGCGCCGGGCGACCAGGCGATCGCCGGCATCGCGCAGCGCGCACCGTCGAGCCTGCGCCCCGCCGAGCGCACGACGCCGGCCGGGCGCTTCGAATCGCGACCGGGCCGCAACCTGCACGGCGAAGACATCGTGTGGATCGACTATGCGGCCTCGCTCGCGATCCACCGGCTGCGCCCGAGCCCCGCGCAGGAGCGGCGTGCACAGCGGCTGGCCTCGGCCGCGCCGGACGACAACCGCATCTCGCTCGGCTGCGTGGTGGTGCCGGTGGCGTTCTACGAACGTGTCGTCGCGCCGGTGCTGGGTCGTGAGCGCGCGGTGGTCTACGTGCTGCCGGAGGAACAGCCGGTGCTCGGGTTCTTCGAGGCGCAGTCGCTCTGAGCCACGCCGCGCGCCGCCCACAGCGCGCCCCCCATCACCACCATCCCCACCGCCTGCAGCACCGACAGGCTGCGCCCGTAGACCAGCCAGTCCATGCAGACGGCCGTGAACGGGTAGACGAACTGCAGCAGCGCGATGCGGCTGGTCGGCAGCCTTGCCATGCCGGCGTACAGCAGCACATAGGCCAGCCCGGTGTGGATCACCCCCAGCCCGGCCAGCCAGGCCCATGTGGCCGGTTGCGCCGGCCAGCCCTGCGCCAGCGGCCACCAGGCCGTCAGCACCAGCCCGACCCCGCATTGCCACCAGGCCAGCGCGAACGATGAAGCCCCTTGCACCGTCTTCGCGATCAGCGTGACCGCCGCATAGCTGAGCGAGCCGCCCAGGCACATCGCCAGGCCGGCCAGGTAGCCGGACGACAGCGCGGCGCCCTGCCCGGGCTGCACCAGCCCGGTCGCCAGCGCAAGGCCTGCCAGCGCCAGCAGCGCAGCGGCCCAGCGGCGCGGCGGGATGCGCTCGCGCAGCCACCACGCGCCGAAGCCCATCACCCACAGCGGCTGCACGTGGAACACCACGGTGGCCACCGCGATCGAGGTGCGCTGGATCGCCGCGAAGAACAGCGCCCAGTTCGCCACCATCAGCACCCCGGCGGCCACCGCCGCCAGCAGCGCGCGCGGCGCGAGGCGCAGCTCGCCCAGCCGGCCGCTGGCCGCGCCCCAGGCCAGCAGCGCCAGCGCGCCGAAGCCGCAGCGAAAGCACACGGCCATCAGCGGGTGCGCGCCGGCCTCCTCGACGAAGACGCCCAGCGTGCCCAGCAGCAGGCCGCCGGCCGTCATCAGCCACGCGCCGCGCTCGGCCGGCGACGGCGCAGGCGGGGTGGCGGGCAGCGGCGCGGCAGTGTTCATCGCCACATCGTCGGCGCGGCCGGAGATCCCGTAAAGCGCATAGTTCAGCTGGCTATCATTCGATTCCATGAACCGTCCCGACCTTCAACTCGACTGGCTGCGCGCCTTCGTCGCCGTCGTCGATGCCGGCTCGCTGACGGCCGCCGCGCCGCAGGTGCACCGCTCGCAATCGGCGCTGAGCATGCAGATCCGCAAGCTGGAGGATGCGGTCGGCCGGCCGGTGCTGACGCGCGGCCCGCGCCACCTGGCGCTGACGCCGGCCGGGCACGAGCTGCTCGGCTATGCGCGCCGCCTGCTCGAGCTGCACGCCGAGGCCGTCGGCGCGATGAACGACACGCGCGTCAGCGGCCACGTGCGGCTGGGCGTGCCCGACGACTACGCGGTGGCCTACCTCGCGCCGGTGCTGCGCACCTTCGCCAGCCGGCACGGGCGGGTCGAGATCACGCTGGTCTGCGAGCAGTCCACCGTGCTGATCCCCAAGCTGCAGCGCGGCGAGGTGGACGTGGCCATCGTCACGCGCGACCGGCCGCAGCGCGGCACGCTGCTGTTCCGCGAGCCGATGGCCTGGGTGGGCGCGGCGCAGCACGAGGCCTGGCGGCGCGACCCGCTGCCGCTGGCGATGTACGAAGCCGGCAGCCTGGCGCGCAAGGCGGTGCTGGATGCGCTGGCCGGGCAGCGGCGCAGCCACCGCATCGTCTCGAACAGCCCGAGCCTGGTCGGCCAGCTGGCGGCGGTCGAGGGTGGGCTGGCCGTGGCCGCACTGACGCGCTGCAGCGTGCCGGCCGGCCTGCAGGTGCTGGACCAGCGGCACGGCCTGCCGCCGCTGCACGACATGGAGGTCGCGGTGGTGCGCAGCAAGGCCAGCCAGGGCAGCCCGGCAGCCGATGCGATGCAGGCGCAGATCGTGCAAACCTTGCGCCGCAGCCCCCCTTGATGGGGGCTCCCGGCGGCAGCGCCCCCTCCTAGAATCCGCCATCACATTCGGACACAAGACCTGGAGGGCGGGAGCTGATGGTGAAGAAGAGCGTGGTGGGGGTGCTGGCCGTGCTGGCGGCGAGCGGTGCGTTCGCGCAGACGATGTACCGCTGCAAGGCGGGCAACTCGACCTATGTGTCGGACCGGCCCTGCACCGCCGGTACCGGCTCGACGCTCGGCGCGATGGCACCGGCGCCGGCGCATGGCTCGCAGCCGCCGCAGGCGACCTACGTGCCGCGGCCGCAACAGGCCCCCGAGCACACCGCCTACCTGAGTTCGGCCTGCGCCGACATCAGCGAGGCGATCCGCACCGGCCCGTCGCGCGGGGTGCGCGGCGACGTGATCGCCGGGCTGCACAAGGAATACCGCGAGAAGTGCGCCGACGACGACATGGCGGCGCGGCAGCGCGTCGCCGAAGACCGGCAGCGCGACCGCGACTCGAAGCGCTCGGCCCAGGTGGCCGAGCGGCAGCAGCAGCAGCAGGTCAAGCTGACGCAGGAGCAGTGCAGCGAGATGCTGCGCATCCTGGCCGGCAAGCGCAAGCAGGCCGACGGCATGAACGACGGCGAGCGCGGCGACCTGCAGCGCTTCGAGGCGGCCTACACCGAGCGCTGCAAGCGCTGAAGGCTCAGGCCGCCAGCGGCACCGGGGCTGCCGCTGCGTCCGCTGCCGGGCGGTTGAGTTCGCCGCCCAGCGCCTCGATCAGCGCCGGGATCAGCTGCTTCAGCTCGCCGGTGACCAGTGCCACGTCGGCATCGAAGTGATCCTCGTCCTTGGTGGCGGTGGAGGCGCCTTCGAGCACGACGTCGAGCAGCTTGACCTTCTTGATCGTCATCGCATCGGTGAGCACGAACGAGACCCGGCTCGACCAGGTCATGGCCAGCTGCGTCGGCAGCTTGCCCTGCGTGATGTGCAGGCCGACCTCGTCGATGTCGAGCGTGTGGCGCGCATAGCGCACGGTGGCCTTCTCGCTGTCGGGCTGCTTCAGCTCGCATTCGCGGTCGATCGTGAAGCCGGCAGGCGCCTCCTTGCTGGTCAGCCATTCGGCCATCGCGGTGGCGGGCGAGATCTCGCTTTGCGCGAGGCTGAGCCGGATGCCGCCGCCCAGCAGCTCGACCAGCATCGTGACGACGCGGTCGGCCTTGGCGGTGCTGGCGGCGTCGATCACGACGAAGCCGGCGCGCACGTCGATCCAGACGAGGGTGGCGGAGCGCTTCGGGAAGGCGCGCGGCAGCAGGTCCTGCACGATCTCCTCCTTCAGCTCCTTGGCGATCTTGCCCTTGGGGCGGCGGCCGGTCTCGGCCTCGATGCGGTCGAGCCGGGCCTCGAGTTCGGCCTTGATCACCGAGGCCGGCACCGCCTTGCGCTCGACGCCCAGGCGCAGCACCAGGTGGCCGCCGACGTTCTCGATCAGCGCGCCTTCCTTGTCGCCGCGCGGCTGCAGCCAGCCGGCGGATTCAGGCTGCGTCGCGCCGCAGGCGGTGAAGCGGCTGCCGGAGAGGCGTTCTTCGACCTCGTCGAGGGGCGGCGGGGTCCATTGGTCGATGCGGTAGAGGAGCGCGTTCTTGAACATGGGCACAACAGGAGTGGGGCCCGGATTGTAGGAGCTGCGGCTCAGGCCCCCTTGGCGAGCAGCACGACGCGGACGGTCTCCTTGCCGTGCTCGGTGCAGAAGGCCTGCAGCGCGGACGCGAGCGTGGCATGGGATTCGCCGGGGTCCTGCGCGCAGCGCCAGGGCGGCGATGCGCCGGATGACCGGGTTCTTTCCAGCAGGAGCCACGGGCTGCCGGCCGACATCGGCACATCGGTCAGCACCACGCGGCAGCCCGAGCCGAGCTTCTGTTCCAGCCACGGGGTGCCTTCAGCGATGTTGTCCCGACTGATCAGGCGGTCATGCAAGACCGTACCCTCGAGGCCGTGCGAACGCTCGAAGCCCTGCGACAGCTCGCGCAGCGACGCCGCGGCGCCGGCGCTGCGGATGAACGCCGCATCGACACCGGACCCCGGTTCGTCGACCAGCCAGCGCAGTGCGGCCGCCGGCGCACCGCTTCGCCGCTCGACCGGCACCGGCTGCCCCCAATCGCAGCGCGCGACCCAGCGCCGCAGCGCATCGGCCCGGACGACCGCCAACGTGCCATGGCCCGGGTCGCAATGGAAATCGCCATTCGCGGCGCGATGCCAGGTCTGCCTGGGAAACCGTCTGCGGATCGAGGGATGGCGGAGGAACGCGGCCGGAGGACGATCTCCCGCCCCACCGAATCGCCGTGTCCATTCTTCGCGCAGGACCCGTTCCAGTTCCTCTCGATCGGTCTGCGGCGCCACCTGATCCGGCAGCGCACAGCCCGACGCCAGATACTGGATCGCCAGCCACAGGTCTTCATCGGTGCACACCTTTCGGCTCGTCAGAAAATGCCGATGGATGCGGACCGCGTTGCCCTCGACCGGCTTGCCGAGCACGCCGTGCACAGCCAGGATCGCCTGGCGCCCGCCGTTCCAGTGCCTGTCGGCGAAGCGACAGAACGCATCGAGATCATCACGCACCAGGCTGCCTTCCTGCCACTGGAAGGCATCGCGGTCACGCGTCTCGGCGGCGACCGAGGCCAGCAGCGCCTGCATGTGATCCATGAACAGGGTCGGCGGCACACTGCGGAACAGGCGATCGGCTGCGGCCCACATCTCCTCGTTCGTCAACGCACGCGCATCGCGGAAATACCCGTTCTGCTGCAGCCATTCATTCATCCCGTGCAGGTCGATCTGTTCGCCTTTCAGGTGCCGATCGAGCAACACCGCGAACTTGCGGGCCTGGGGGTCCGCGCGCTTGTGCAGGCGCGCGATCCAGCAGGCGGCCTGGAAGCTCGGCAGCAGCGCGCCCGGCGGCAACTTGGGCGGCATCGACGCCAGTCCGAATGCCGTTGCGTATTCCGCGCGGCGTGCCACCAGCTCTGCCCACTCGATGTCACGCTCGCTCGCGCCACGACGCCGCATCTCGCACGCGTTCGCCCGGACCATCGCTTCGATGTCGGCGAGCAATGCCGCGTCGATGGACGAGAGCGCCAGAAACGCCTGGATCGCCGCCTCGATCACAGGATCGAGGTGCCCATCGGTCGGCCGGCGGGACAGCAGGTCGGCGAACTGATCCAGCGAGACGTGCGCATGGCGGCGCAACTCGATCTTGCGGACGTACCCGCCGGCGAAACCGTCGCGCCCGCCCGTCCAGTAGCCTTGGGTGCCGGCCACCGAGACACGGCCTGTGTCCGCGAAGGTCTTGCTCCGGTCCCCTGCCGGTGTGGTGCCGGCCAGCGTGGTCGCGTCATATTGCCCCCGCCGCGCCTTGGAACGCAGCTCTTCCCGGGTACCCGCCTTCACGCAGTAGGTTCCGAGGTACACCGCGCCGACGAGCGTGCTGAAGGCGGCGGCGGTCACGGCCAGCGGCCATGCCAGCGCCGCCGTGCCCACCGCACCGGTGACGACCGCTGCCGTCGCGAGCGGCGTGCTCCCGACGGCATTGCAAACCCCCCTGCCGATGCGCACGCGTGCGAATCCCTTCTCGTAGCGCGCCTGCTGCATCAGGCGCCGCTGCTGCTTCAGCGCCGCCTCCAGGACGTCGATGAGGATGCCGCGGTCGCCAGCGACGTCAACCGGGCAGCCCTTGCGCAGCTGCTCGATGAGTTGCCGGATTTGCCGACAACTGGCCTTGCAGCGGCGGTATTCCTGCTTGCGAAAGCTGAGCTCACCGAGCCCGACCGAAATGTCGATTCCGGCGCACGCGAGCGTCAGGACCACGCCTGCCCCCGCCAGCGCCGTGCCGGCGGCGCTCAGGCCACAGGCAGCGAGATCGGCCCCCGAGTGGACCTTGAGGCCCATGCCGGCGGCGCCAAGCAGGGCGCCGATGGACGAGAGGCCGGTGTCTCGCACCGTGGCGGCGCAGCAGCGCTTCCAGGCCTGGCGAGCCTCCTTGTCGAACAAGGTGCAGCGCGACAGCGCGGCCTGGCAGCGGCGGAAGCCGTAGACCACCTCCGGGCCCGGGGCCGGCGGCTTTCCCGGTTCGCGGTGGTGGAGGTACTCCCGGAAGTGCCGGTAGAAGACGACGATCTCGACCTTCGAGCGATCCTGCTCGCGGACCGTGTCGAGAAATGTGTTGAACTGATCCAGGCTGTCCAGCAACGTGCATCCGGTGACCACCGCACCAGTGACACCCAACGCTTCCAGTGCACCGGCAGGTGCCGGACAGCCGGAGCCGGTGGGTGTCGTCGCGCCGTTCAACGCCCCCCGAAACAGCAGATTGCCGGACCACAGCCCCGCGGCCCCGCCGGTCACGGGCGCCACCAGCGTCCTCGCGTCGCCGCCGGCCCTGAACGCCTTGCTGCCCGTCTTGCGCGGCCGATTCAGGACGCTTCGGCTCGCGAACCCGGTTTGACGCCGCAGTTCGGCCGGCTTGGCCCGCACGGCGTCGTAGCGGGTCGGCACGGATGGCGCCGGCAGGTAGACGCCGCGCCCGGATTCGGTCACCAGGCCGCGGGCCACCAGCTTGCGGGCCAGGCGCTCCACCTCGGCCGCGATGGCCTGCGTCGCCAGGTCTTCGAGCTCCTTCAACGCCTGCTGGGCACGCCGCTGCAGTTCTTCGGGGCTGGGGGCTTGCGGCTCGACCTTCCGAAGCTTGGAGCCCATGCCGGGGGCGACACCAGGCAGCGGACCATGTGACCCCACTCTGACATCGCCCATGAGCAGCATCCTCAGGTTCGCACAGCCCCCCGATCGACGGGCTTGTGCTCGCCGATGCGTCCCCCCGGGGGAATGCTGCTGAGTGGGTGGGAACAGCGCTTCGTTCGATGTCCAGATGAACCAGGCCCACGGACCGCCGGCGTCACCAGAGGTGCTTGCCGTCGATCACCTGCACCGCCGCCTCGGCCGCGTTGTAGTGGTCGAACAGCCGCGCATTGATGCCGATGCGCCGCGTCTTGCCGTCCCAGCTGCCGTCGGACTGGAAATCCGGGCTGTCGCTGTAGGTGCCGACGCCGCAGCGGTTGCAGAAGTGGTGCAGCACCTGGCGGGTGTTCCACAGGTAGACCTGGTCATGGTCCGGCGCCCGGGTCAGCCGGAACTGCGCCGGCGCGCAGTACGCGAGCAGCGCCCCTCGCCTGGCGCAGAACGAGCAGGTGCAGCGCGTCAGCTGGGCCGGGATCTCGGCGTCCATCGCGAACGCGGTGTCGCCGCAATGGCAGCTTCCGGTGACGGGCATGCCGATCGCCTCATGCGACTTCTTCGAAGCGCCCGTACACCGGCTCCCAGTGCGACTCGTTCGATGCGACGCCGGTCACCGAGTGCTCGCTGAAGTCCAGCACCACCGTCAGCGTGTCGCCCGTGGTCGACAGGTAGGACACCAGGCAGACCTGGTCGGTGACCCAGTCGACGGCGCCGTCGTCCTGAAAATGATGCTCGTCGGTCGTGCCCCGGGTCGGGCCGTCGGTCCACGACAGCCGCAGCGTCTTGCCGCGGACCGGGTCGTGCATCTTCGAAGAGGCGTGGGTGAACATCGGCATGGCAAGCTCCCGGCTGGAGATGCCTGCATTGAGCCGGCTGCCGGCCGCGCTGCCTATCGTCGAAGGCCGCCCCGCCGCGTAGGATTTGGCTGACGCGCGCCTCCCCGACACCGGACCCGGCGATGGCAAGAAAAACCGTTCGGGCTGAGCCTGTCGAAGCCTTCGTGCCTCGCGCGCAGGCCCTTCGACAGGCTCAGGGCGAGCGGTTCGCAATGGCGCGCGTGTGGCCGGACCCGAACCACTCTCGGGTCTGGTTTGCTCAGGCCGGGATCACGCTGACCGACACATCCAGCTGCTGGTCCCCGCCGCCCAGGATCACGCCGCGCAGCGGCACCACGTCGGCGAAATCCGCGCCCCAGGCGAGCGTGATGTAGCGCTCGTCGGCCAACTGGTTGTTGGTCGGGTCGAACTCCACCCAGCCATGGGCCGGCGACCAGGCGGCCACCCAGGCGTGCGAGGCATCCACGCCCAGCAGCCGCGGCCGGCCCTCGGGCGGATCGGTCAGCAGGTAACCCGAGACATAGCGCGCCGGCAGGCCGTGGCCGCGCAGGCACGCGATCATCAGGTGCGCGAAGTCCTGGCACACGCCGCGCTTCTGGTACAGCACCTCGTCGACCGAGGTGCTGACGGTGGTCGCGCCCGATTCGAACTCGAAATCCTGGTGGATCGCCTGCGTCAGCGCCATCACGGCCTCGAACCAGTCGCGCCCCGGCGCCAGCGCGCTGCGCGCATAGAGCCGCGCCCCTTCGGACAGCGGCACCAGCGCCGTCGGCTCGCACATGCAGGCCGGCTCCAGCCCGCCGACCGCCGGTGTGTTGCGCACCGCGTCGCGCACCGATTCCCAGGCCTGCGTGGCGCTGGCCCAGACCGGCCGCGTGCCGACCTCGACGCTGCAGTGCATGCGCACGCGCAGCAGCCGGTGCGCGCCGTGCAGCCCGAAGTGCGTGACGGTGTTGCCGAAGCTGTCGGGCGCCTCGTGGCGCTCGTCCGGCGGCGGGTCGATCTGCAGCTGCCACGACAGCAGCTTCTGCCACGGCAGCGGGCGCGGCGCCAGGCGGGCCAGCTGCCACGATTGCGAGACCGGCGCCGAGTACGCATAGCGCGTCTCGTGCTCGACCGTGTAGCGGTTCATGTCAGCCCCTCGTCGGATGGGTACATCCGCCGATCCCCCGAGGGGATGCCGGCCGGCTTGGGACGGCCCGGCGCTCGGCCGGCGTGCGCTTGCATGTCTTCATGCTAAGCCACCAGCGACAAGACGCTGCGCGACGCGGCGTGCGAGAAGAACTTCAGCGTCAGCTCGTCGGACACCGTGTAGGCGGCCTTCTGCAACTGCTCGATCACCGCCGCCAGCGCCTCGCTTTCCGGGTGCAGGTCGTTCGGGCCGAGCGCCAGCAAGGCCGCCTGCGCCGGGCCGAGCACGTCGCTCGCGAAGCGGCCATGCGTGCGCTCCAGCCGGTCGGTGTATTCGACCAGCCCCTTCACCTGGAAGGCCACCGAGCGCGGGTTGGTCTCGTCGCGCAGCAGCAGGTCGAGCACCGGCAGCCATTCGGGCGCCACCAGGTAGCGCGAGCGGTAGGTGACGGTCGAATCGGCCAGCTCCAGCAGCCAATCGAGCCCGCTGCTGCGGCCTTCGCGCGTCGCGGTCTTCAGCGCCAGGCACAGGTTGGACAGCCGCTCGATGCGCCGCCCGATCGACAGGAARCGCCACGAGGTGCTGCGCGTCATGCCGTCGAGCACGAAGCCCGACAGCGTCATCATCGACGTCACCGCGCGGTCCAGCCAGGCCAGCGCCAGCGCCAGCGAGCCGCCGCGCTGGAACACCGGGTCGGCGATCAGCTGGTTCAGCGTGCGCCAGTTGTCGGCCGACATGCGGTCGCGCAGGTTGAAGGCCACGCGCAGCAGCTGCCGCAGCCGCACGCTCAGGCCCTCGTCCGGGTGCGTCGCGGCGCGCAGCAACTCGGTGCCGACGTTGTCGAGCGAGTCGATCAGGCCCATGCGTTTCGCGAGCGCCAGCGTCGGCGTCAACCCGTCCTCCGGGTCGTCGGCGCGCGCATCGACATTGCCCAGCACCCCCGCCACCGCGACGCGCAGCAGCCGCGCCGAGGCGTCGCAGCGCTCGCCGTAGCGGCCGAACCAGAACAGGTTCTCGGCGGTGCGCGACGGCACCGTGCCCTTGGTCGACGCCAGGTCGGCCGGCGTCACGGTGCGCGTCAGCAGCGAGAACGAGGCATTCACCGGGCGGTCGGACAGCACCCAGGTGTCCTTCGAGCGGCCGCCGCGCTGCATGCCGATCACGCGATCGTCCTCGTCGCCGGCCACGCGCGTCAGCCCGCCGGGCATCACGCGGTAGCCGCCGGGCGTCGCGACCGCGAACACGCGCAGCCCGACGGTGCGCGCGCTCAGGTGCTCGCGGTGGCGGTCGCTGTGTTGCGCACTACTGCGCTGCTCGCGCTCGAGCACCGGCGCCTGCGACACGCGCACCCATTCCTGCGCCACGTAGCGCTGCGGCCGGGCCGCGACGCGGGCGCGCAGCAGCACGCGTTCGTCGTCGCTCAGGTCGGCGCCGAACACCGCCGGCTCGCCGGCCGAGCGATCCAGCGGCTTGATGATCAGGTGGTCGATGCGCTTCCAGGCGTCCTCGAAGGCGGCCGGCTCGCCCAGCCACCAGGTGGCCACCGACGGCAGTCTCAAAGGCTCGCCGAGCAGTTGCTCGCTGAGCTGCGGCAGGTAGCCGAGCAGCGCGCCGGATTCGAGCACGCCCGAACCCAGCGCGTTGGCCAGCAGCACCGTGCCGCGGCGCGCGCAGTCGGTGAGGCCGGCCACGCCCAGCGCCGAATCGGAGCGCAGCTCGAGCGGGTCGCAGTAGTCGTCGTCCTGGCGGCGCAGCAGCGCATGCACGCGCTTCAGCCCGTCGACGGTCTTCATCCACACGCAGCCGTCGCGCACCGTCAGGTCGCTGCCCTCGACCAGCGCGAAGCCGAGGTAGCGCGCCAGCAGCGCATGCTCGAAGTAGGTCTCGTTGTACGGGCCCGGCGTCAGCAGGCCGATCAGCGGCGCGCCGTCGCCCTTGGGCGCCAGGCGCAGCAACGATTCGCGCAGGCTCGAGAAGAACGACGCCAGGTGCTGCACGTGCAGGTCGCGGAACATCTGCGGGAACACGCGCGAGACCACCAGCCGGTTCTCCAGCGCATAGCCGGCGCCGGACGGCGCCTGCGTGCGGTCGTTGACCACCCACCAGCGGCCGTCGGGCGAGCGCGCCAGGTCGGCGGCGTACTGGAACAGGTGCACGCCGCCGGCCGGGCGGATGCCCTGCACCTGGTGCAGGAAGCCGCTGTGGCCGAACACCACCGACGGCGGGATGCTGCCGTCCTGCAGCAGCTGCTGCGGGCCGTAGACGTCGGCCAGCACGCGGTTCAGCAGGTCGGCGCGCTGCGCGATGCCGGCCTCGATCTCGTCCCATTCGGCGGGCGAGATCAGCAGCGGCAGCGGGTCGACCTCCCAGGGGCGGTCGGCCCCCTGCGGGTCGGCATAGACGTTGTAGGTGATGCCGTTCTCGCGGATCTCGCGCTCCATCAGCGACAGGGTGTCGCCGATGTCGGGCCCCTGGCGCGAGGCCAGGGCTTTCAGGAAGGCTTCCCAGTGGGGGCGGGGTTCGCCGGGTTCGGCCAGCAACTCGTCGTAGCGGCCTTCGCGGACGGTGTACCCCTCAAGCAGATTTCGCAGCATGTGATGACATCAAGACAGCCATCAGTTTGTCATACACGCTCTCCGCAGGTCCAAGGTGAACGGGAAATTGGGGTTGCGCTCGTCCTTCGGCAGCACCATCACGCCCGGCGTGTGGCCGACGCGGAAGAAGCGCGCCAGGCGCCGGGCCTCGGCCTCGTAGGCATTCACCGGCGCGGTGTCGTAGTTGCGCCCGCCCGGGTGCGCCACGTGGTACTGGCAGCCGCCCAGCGAGCGGCTCATCCAGCTGTCGACCAGGTCGATCGTCAGCGGCGCGTGCACGCCGATCGTCGGGTGCAGCGCCGACGGCGGCGCCCAGGCGCGGTAGCGCACCGCGCCGACGAACTCGCCCACCTTGCCGGTGGGCTGCATCGGGATCGCGCGGCCGTTGCAGGTGAGCACGTGGCGGTCGCCGACCAGGCCGGTGGCCCTGACCTGCAGCCGCTCGACCGACGAATCGACGAAGCGCACCGTGCCGCCCGGCGCGCCCTCCTCGCCCATCACGTGCCACGGCTCCAGTGCCAGCCGCAGCTCGACCTCGGTGCCCAGCGCGCTGAAATCGCCCAGCCGCGGGAAGCGGAAGTTCAGGTGCGGCGCAAACCACTCCGGCTTGAACGCATAGCCGAACTGGTTCAGCTCCTCGATGACGTCGCACAGGTCCTGCCACACGAAATGCGGCAGCATGAAGCGGTCGTGCAGCTCGGTGCCCCAGCGCTTCAGGCGCGGCGGCTGGTACGGCCGCTGCCAGAAGCGCGACACCAGCGCGCGCATCAACAGCTGCTGCGTGAGGCTCATGCGCTCGTGCGGCGGCATCTCGAAGGCGCGCATCTCCAGCAGCCCCAACCGCCCGGTCGGGCCGTCGGGCGAATACAGCTTGTCGATGCAGAACTCGGCCCGGTGCGTGTTGCCGCTGACGTCGATCAGCAGGTTGCGCATCAGCCGGTCGACCAGCCACGGCGGGCATTGCCCGTTGGTCTGTGCCGTCACGCGCTGCAGCTCGGCGAACGCGATCTCGATCTCGTAGACCGAGTCGTTGCGCGCCTCGTCGACGCGCGGCGCCWGGCTGGTCGGGCCGATGAACAGCCCCGAGAACAGGTAGCTCAGCGCCGGGTGGTTGTGCCAGTAGCCGACCATGCTGGCCAGCAGGTCGGGCCGGCGCAGGAACGGCGAATCGGCCACCGTCGCGCCGCCCAGCACGAAGTGGTTGCCGCCGCCGGTGCCGGTGTGGCGGCCGTCGACCATGAACTTCTCGGTCGACAGCCGCGTCTCGTGCGCCGCCTGGTACAGGTGCGTGGTCTGGTCGACCAGCTCGGCCCAGCTGTGCGCCGGGTGGATGTTGACCTCGATCACGCCCGGGTCCGGCGTGACGCGCAGCGTCGACAGCCGCGGGTCCTTCGGCGGCTCGTAGCCTTCCAGGATCACCGGCAGCTTCAGCTCGACCGCGGTGTCCTCGATCGCGGCCACCAGCTCCAGGTAGTCCTCCAGCGCCGTCACCGGCGGCATGAAGACGTACAGCCGGCCGCCGCGCGGCTCGGCGCTCATCGCGGTGCGCGTGATCCAGCCGGCGGATTCGAGCGCGGCCGGGCGCCGCACCGGCGCGTCGACGGTGGCGCTGCGGGCGGTGGCCGGTCCTGTTCCCAGCGCCGCCCTCGAGCGGTCGGCAAAGCCTCCGCCGGTCTCGCTGCGCTCGTGCGCGGTCGTGCCCTCGCTGCCGCCTTGCGCATAGCGCAGCCGGCGGTACGGCGGCAGCGGCGCGAACGGCTGCGTCTGGTCGGGCGGATGCACCCACGGCAGGTCGCCATCGGCGGCCCACGGTTGCGAATCGAGCGGCAGCCGGTAGCCCATCGCCGAATCGCCCGGGATCAGGTAGCAGCGCTCGGAACGCAGGAACCACGGGCCGCTCTGCCAGCGCGGCCCGGGCTTGCTGCCCTGGCCCGGGTGGCGCGCGACCGGCAGCACGTGCCCGACCACCTTGTCCAGCCCCTGCGAGAACACCTTGCGCACGCGCTCGCGCTCCAGCGGATCGGCCAGCCGCGCATCGAACGGGTCGACGTTGGTCGGCAGCTTGCGCTCGCGCCACAGGTAGTACCAGACGTCCTCGAAGGCCGGGAACACGTACTTGCCGTCCAGCCCCAGGCGCTGCGCGACACCCTTCAGGAACTTCTGCGCGGAGGCTTCGGTGACGCCGTCGTCGCGGTGTTCGTCGCCGAACAGCTCGGGGTGGGTCCAGATCGGCTCGCGGTCCTTGCGCCAGAACAGGTTCAGCGACCAGCGCGGCAGCTGCTCGCCCGGGTACCACTTGCCCTGCCCGTAGTGCAGCAGCCCGCCGTCGCCGTACTTGCGGCGCAGCTTGTCCATCAGCTCGGCGCTCAGCAGCCGCTTGGTCGGGCCCAGCGCGTCGGTGTTCCACTCGGCGCCGTCGCGGTCGTCCACCGACACGAAGGTCGGCTCGCCGCCCTGCGTCAGCCGCACGTCGTGGCGGCGCAGGTCGTCGTCGACGCGGTGGCCCATGGCCTCGATATCGCCCCACTGCGCATCGGTGTAGGGCAGCGTCACGCGCGGCGCCTCCCAGATGCGCGTGACCTTCATGTGGTGCTCGAACTCGGTCTCGCACTCGTCGAGCGCACCGCTCACCGGCGCCGCCGACGACGGCTCGGGCGAGCACGCGAGCGGGATGTGGCCCTCGCCGGCCAGCAGCCCCGAGGTCGGGTCGAGCCCGATCCAGCCGGCGCCGGGCAGGTAGACCTCGCACCAGGCGTGCAGGTCGGTGAAGTCGACCTCGGTGCCGCTCGGGCCGTCGAGCGACTTGACGTCGCTCTTGAGCTGGATCAGGTAGCCCGACACGAAGCGCGACGCGAAGCCCAGGTGGCGCAGCAGCTGCACCAGCAGCCAGCCGGAATCGCGGCACGAGCCGCTCGCGTTGACCAGCGTCTGCTCGGGCGTCTGCACGCCGGGCTCCATGCGGATCAGGTAGCCGATGTCCTTCTGCAACCGCTGGTTCAGCGCCACCAGGAAGTTGGTGGTCTGCATCTTCTCGCGCGAGATGCCGGCCAGGTACTTCTCGAAGGCCGGCGTCAGCGGCATCTTGTGGCGGTACGGCTCCAGCTCGGTGGCGAGCGACGGGTCGTACTCGAACGGAAAGTGCTCGGCCGCCGGCTCGAGGAAGAAGTCGAACGGGTTCAGCACCGACATCTCGGCCACCAGGTCGATCTCGATGCGGAACGACGTGGTCTTGTCCGGGATCACCAGCCGCGCCAGGTAATTGGACTGCGGATCCTGCTGCCAGTTGACGAAGTGCGTGGCCGGCTCGATGCGCATCGAGTAGCTCAGGATGCGCGTGCGCGAATGCGGTGCCGGGCGCAGCCGCACGATCTGCGGACCCAGGTTGATCGGCCGGTCGTACCGGTAGTGGGTCACGTGGTTCAGCGCAACGTGGATGGACATTCAGGGCTCCAGGGCATCGAGCGGAACAGGGAGGGAATCGGGCAGGGATTCGGGCAGCGCCTCGATGTCGATGCGAACCGTCATCGACTCGTCGCCGCCGCCCTCGCGCACGCCGCGGATCGGCGGGCACGCGGCATAGTCCGGCCCGACGGCCAGGCGCACGTGGCGCTCGTCCATCAGGCAGCGGTGGGTGATGTCGACGCTGAGCCAGTGCTGCGCCTGGCGGTCGACGCAGACGTCGACCCAGGCGTGGCTTGCCAGCGCCGGTGCCTCGGGCGCGTGGAAATAGCCGCTGACGTAGCGCGCCGGCACGCCGGCCGCGCGGCAGGCCGCGAGGTAGACGTGGGCCTGGTCCTGGCACACGCCGGCGCCCAGCGCCAGTGCCTCGGCGGCGGTGGTGCGCGTGGTCGTGACCTTGGGCCGGTAGGCGATGCGCTCGGCCACGTCGAGCGCCAGCGCCATCGCGCGCGGCGCATCGGCCCCGGTGGCGAGGTGCAGCTTGCCGAGCGCGGCGATGGCCGGCGACGGCGCCGTGAGCGGCGTGTCGCGCAGGTAGAAGGCCGGCGCGATCGCGTCGTCCACCAGCAGCGGCGACGCGTGCGTGCGCACCACGCCGCTCGCCCGCACCACGCCGCGCCAGGCGCGCTGGCGCAGCGTCCAGGTGTGGGCCAGGTTGCCGAAGCCGTCGCGCAGCGCGAACAGGCGGCCGGGCGCGCTCAGCTCCCAGTCGAGCACCGTCTGGTGGGCGCTCGGCTGCGGCGTGAGGCACAGCGACTGCAGCGCGTACTGCAGCGGCGCGCTGTAGTCGTAGTGGGTGACGTGGCGGATGCCGAGTTTCATCCGACGGGCTTCGTCATCACGCGGCGACCGGCACGAGGAAGTCGCGGCTGATGCCCACCCCCAGCGTGCCCACGCGCTCGAGGAACTGCGTCAGGAAGGCATGCAGGCCGGTGGCCAGGATCTCGTCGATGCGGCCGAAGCGCAGGTCGGCCTGCAGCCGGCCGGCGCGGCGCAGCGTGTCGGACGACTGCTCGTTGGCCACCTGGCGCAGGTTGTTGACCACTTCGTCCATGCAGGCCGCGAGCGAGCGCGGCATGTCGGCGCGCAGGATCAGCAGCTCGRCCACCTTCTCGGGGCGGATCACGTTGCGGTAGGCCTTGCGGTAGACCTCGAAGCCGGACACCGATCGCAGGATCGCCGACCAGTGGTAGAAATCGTATTCCTGGTCCTTGCCGTTGCCGTTGGCCGTGCCGGTGCCGAAAAATTCGCTCTCGACCGCGTGGAACTTGACGTCCAGCATGCGCGCGGTGTTGTCGGCGCGCTCGAGGAAGCTGCCGATGCGCAGGAAGTGGAAGGCCTCGTCCTGCAGCATCGTGCCCACCGTCACGCCGCGCGACAGGTGCGAGCGGAACTTGACCCATTCGAAGCCCTCGCCCGGGTCCTTCTGGAAGGTCTTGTGGCGCAGCATGCGCTGGAACTCGAGCCAGGTCTGGTTCTGCGTCTCCCACACCTCGGTGGTCAGGGTGCCGCGCACCGCGCGGGCGTTCTCGCGCGCGGCCATCAGGCAGCTGTAGATGCTGGACGGGTTGCGCTCGTCGCTGACCATGTAGTCCATCACCTTGCGCGCGTCGACCTCGCCGTAGCGCTTGGCATAGTCGGGGCTCAGCTCGGAGATGCTCAGCAGGCCCTTCCAGCCATTCTCGGCGGCATCGGCCGATTGCGGCAGCAGCGAGGTCTGGTAGTTGACGTCCAGCATGCGGGCGGTGTTCTCGGCGCGCTCCATGTAGCGGGCCATCCAGAAGAGGTGATCGGCGGTTCTTGACAGCATCTCAGGCCTCCAGCATCCACGTGTCCTTGGTCCCGCCGCCCTGCGACGAGTTGACCACCAGCGAGCCTTCCTTCAGCGCGACGCGCGTCAGCCCGCCCGGCACCATCTGCACCGTCTTGCCGCTCAGCACGAACGGGCGCAGGTCGATGTGGCGCGGCGCGATGCCGCTGTCGACGAAGGTCGGGCAGGTCGACAGGCTGAGCGTCGGCTGCGCGATGTAGCCGGCCGGGTTGGCCTCGAGCGCCTTGCGGAAATCGGCGATCTCCTCCTTCGTCGCGGCCGGGCCGACCAGCATGCCGTAGCCGCCGGCGCCGTGCACCTCCTTGACGACCAGCTCGCCCAGGTGGGCCAGCACGTACTTGAGGTCCTCGTCGTTGCGGCACTGCCAGGTCGGCACGTTGTTCAGGATCGGCTTCTCGCCGAGGTAGAACTCGATCATCTTCGGCACGTACGGGTAGATCGACTTGTCGTCGGCCACGCCGGTGCCGATGGCGTTGGACAGCGTCACGTTGCCGGCGCGGTAGACGCTCAGCAGGCCGGCACAGCCCAGCGTCGAATCGGGCCGGAAGGCCAGCGGGTCGAGGAAGTCGTCATCGACGCGGCGGTAGATCACGTCGACCCGCTTCGGCCCCTGCGTCGTGCGCATGTAGACGAAGTTGTCCTTGACGAACAGGTCTTGCCCCTCGACCAGCTCGACGCCCATCTGCTGCGCAAGGAAGGCGTGCTCGAAGTAGGCGCTGTTGTACATGCCGGGCGTCAGCACCACCACGGTCGGGTCGTTGACGGCGGCCGGCGCGACCGCGCGCAGGGTCTCGAGCAGCAGGTCGGGGTAGTGCGCGACCGGCGCGATGCGGTGCTGGCTGAACAGCTCGGGGAACAGCCGCATCATCATCTTGCGGTTCTCGAGCATGTAGCTCACGCCGCTGGGCACGCGCAGGTTGTCCTCGAGCACGTAGTACGAGCCGCTGCCGTCGGGGTTGGCGGCGCGCACGATGTCGATGCCGCTGATGTGCGAATACACGCCGCCCGGCACGTCGACGCCCATCATCTCGGGGCGGAACTGCGCGTTCTTGAAGATCTGGTCGCCCGGCACGATGCCGGCCTTGATGATCTCCTGGGCGTGGTAGACATCGTGGATGAAGCGGTTCAGCGCGGTCACGCGCTGGCGCAGGCCGGCTTCCATCTCGGTCCACTCGAAGGCCGGGATCACGCGCGGGATCAGGTCGAACGGGATCAGGCGCTCGGTGCCGGAGCCGTCTTCGTCCTTGGCGCCGTACACCGCGAAGGTGATGCCGACGCGGCGGAAGATCATCTCGGCTTCTTCGCGGCGCGAGCGCATCACGTCGCCCGGCTGCTGGGCCAGCCAGCGGTCGTACACCCGGTAGTGCTCGCGCACCGTGGTGCTGGTGGCCTGCATCTCGTCGAAGCTCGCTCTCATCGGTTCAGTCTCCTCGGGGTTCAGGTTAGCAAATTCCAGGCCATTCACGTCAGGGAGACGCCACCCGATGGTGCCAGTAGCGCCGCGCCCGGTCACGCTCGCAAACGCCAGCAGCGGCCGGGTGGTCGCTGCGCCAGCGCCAGGCGCCGCAGGACGGGCTGGCGGCCACCAGCACGTCGCGCTCGTGCAGCCGGGCCAGCACCTCGGGCACCGGGTGGCCGAAGCGGTTGCGGTAGCCGGCCTGGATCAGCGCCACCTGCGGCTGCACCGCATCGAGGAAATCGGCGGTCGACGAGGTGCGGCTGCCGTGGTGGGCGACCAGCAGCAGCTCGCTGCGCAGCAAGTCGCGGCTGCGCTCGACCAGCGCGCCTTCCTGTTCGCGCTCGATGTCGCCGGCCAGCAGCGCGCTGCGGCCGCCGGCGCTGACGCGCAGCACGCACGAGACGGCGTTGGGCTTGCGGGCGCGGCCGTAGTCGTCGGGAAACGGGTGCAGCATCTGGAACTGCACGCCGTCCCAGTCCCAGGATTGGCCGGCGACGCAGCGGGTGCTGGGTGCGCCGGCCTCGTGCAGTGGGTGGCCGTCCTCGAGCGAGCTGTGCAGTTCGTCCACCGGCAGGCCGGCCAGCAGCGCGGCGGCGCCGCCGGTGTGGTCGGCGTCGCGGTGGCTCAGCACCAGCCGGTCGATGCGCGACTCGCCCTGCGCGCGCAGCAGCGGCAGCAGCACGCGCTGGCCGGCATCGGTCTCGCGCGAGTACTGCGGGCCGGCGTCGTAGACCAGCAGGTGGCGCTGCGTGCGCAGCAGCACGGCGGTGCCCTGCCCGACGTCGAGCGCGACCAGCTCGAACTGGCCGGCGGATGGACGGTCCAGCGGCGGCATCAGCAAGGGCAAGGCCAGCGGCAGCGCGAGCAGGCGCAGGCGCCAGGGCAAGGGCAGCACCAGCAAGGCGGCGGCGAGCAGGCCGGCGAGCTGGGCCCAGCCCGGGGCGGCCGGGACGTTCCACACCGCCATCGGCACCTGCGCCAGCAGCGTGAGGCCGGCGACCAGCTGCTGCTCGACCCAGGCCCCGGCCGTCCACAGCAGCGGCCAGGCCGCACCCAGCAGCGCCAGCGGCGTGATCACCAGCGTGACCAGCGGGATCGCCACCAGGTTGGCCGCGAAGCCGACCAGCGAGATCTGCTGGAAGAAGATCAGCGTCAGCGGCGCCAGGCCGACGGTGGCGATGAGCTGGGTGCGCAGCCCGCCGGCCACGGCGCGGCGCAGGGCGGCCCAGCGCCCTCCTTCGGGCGGTTGCACGCGGCCGTGCACCGGCTCGGACGCCATCAGCAGCCCCACCGCCATGAACGACAGCCAGAAGCCCGGCTGCAGCAGCGCCCAGGGGTCGAAGGCGCTGACGACGACGGCCGCGGCCAGCAGCACCAGCGTCCACGGCCAGCGACGCCCGCCGGCCTGCAGCAGCGTGACGACCGCGAGCATCCAGATGGTGCGCTGGGCCGGCACGCCCCAGCCGGAAAACAGTGCATAGGCCATCGCCGCGGCCAGCCCGATCCAGCGCGCCGCCAGCGGCGCCGGCAGCCACAGCATCGCGCGCACCGAGCGCCGCCACAGCCAGCCGGCCGCGGCGCCGGCCAACCACGCGAACATCGTGACGTGCAGGCCGCTGATGCTGACCAGGTGGGCGATGCCGGTGGTGCGGAACAGCTGCCAGTCGCTGCGCTCGATGGCGGACTGGTCGCCGACCGCCAGCGCGGCCAGCACGCCGGCGGCTTGCGGATCGGCGACGCGTTCGTAGAGGCGGTCGCGCACCTGCTGGCGCAGGCGTTCGACCGGGTGGGCGGCGGCGGGGTCGAGCAGCTCGGCGCGGTCGCCCAGCACGTAGCCGGTGGCGCGCACGCCTTGCTCGAACAGCAGCAGTTCGTAGTCGAAGCCCTGCGGGTTCAGGTTGCCGTGCGGCTGGCGCAGGCGCACGGTGAAGCGCCAGGCCTGGCCGGCGCGCAGTTCGGACTGCGGGCCGCTCAACGCGCCTTCGTCATGCCAGCCCTTGTACCAGCCGAGGGACAGCAACGGCGGAACGGCGACGCGCTCGCCGCGGTGGCGCGCCTGGTCGACCTCGAAGCGGAATTGCAGGCCGGCGGGGGTGTGGTCGGGAAGGCTGGCGACGACGCCGGTCAGTTCGAGGTCCTGGCCTTCGAGCGACGCAGGGAGCAGCTCGGCGAGGCGCACGCCCGAACGCAGGTCGGCCATGGCAAAGCCGGCCAGCGCTGCCGCGACCGCGCCAAGCACAGCCCAGCGGCGCCAGCGCCATGCGAGCACCCCACAGGAGATGGCCGCCACCAACAACCACGCACCGGTTGTCATTGATCGAATCGCCGGTTGCTGGAGTTGCCAGGCCACCCCCAGCAGCCATGCGACCGCCGTGCCTGCGAGAACCAAGCCGCCTGCTCCGCCCATCGTGCGAGTGTAGGTGGGACGCTCCTGGCTGCGGATGCGGAACGGCGCGAAGAAGCTGAACTCAGGCCCGTGGCACGTTACTGAATCGCACTCATCACCCTCGGCAGGAGTTTCTCGGTGCGCCCAGTACAAAAATCAGGATCCTTGAGCAGTTCATGCAAGCATTCGGAACAGCTGCCACCGTGCCCGATCGCGGCATCGAGCCCGCCACGCAGCACAAGCAGGGAGCTCGAAGAGGCTCTTCAGGAATTCCTTGCG
This sequence comes from Rhizobacter sp. P2_D12, assembly GCF_056404395.1. Lineage (NCBI taxonomy): Bacteria > Pseudomonadati > Pseudomonadota > Betaproteobacteria > Burkholderiales > Sphaerotilaceae > Rhizobacter > Rhizobacter sp. P2_D12. The sequence continues at coordinate 27,597 of NZ_JBFUEB010000005.1, forward strand.
CTCAAGGCCCGGGATCCATGGGAGCAGCGCGATTGGCGGTACGCGTGGCAACGGGCCCTCCGCATCTGCATCCAGGAACGCAACGGCCCCATCCTGGAATGGCTGAGCCGTCGGTCTGAACCAGTCGAGAACCACAAGATGCAACCCGTAGCGGGACTGCAGCTGACAGAGGACATGGCGCCCGAGGCCCTGGAATGGGTTGTCAACGAGTGGTGCATCTCCCGCATGCATCCGGTGCCGATAGGATTCACCTATTCCTTCTGGCCCCGCGCCATCACGGAGGATGAAGTGCAACTTGTCGCCAAGCTGCTCCAGACCACGCCAGTCAGGGCGCTGAGTCTTGCGAGCTGCAGCCTGAACGACCAGCACATGGGCGTTATCGCCGAAGAGCTCAAGCGCCACCCTCATCTCAAGGTCCTCAACCTCGGCTCCAACCGATTCACTGACAAAGGGCTGGGCATGCTGGCTCTCGCACTGAAGGCCAACGAGAAGCTGACAGCCATCAATCTCGACCAGCATCGAAGCAACGGTGGTATCGCCGCAATCTGCAAGGCGGCACAGAAGAGTCCCAACCTCGAAGAGTTCAGCCTCCGCTCAGCACGGGGCGCTAGCAAAGACGCCAAGGCTCTTGGCGAACTGATCGAAGCGAATACGCTGCATCACCTTGACATCAGGGACATCTCGTTCTATCCCCATTGCGAGTACGACAGCCGGCACAAAAAGAGCATCAAACAAGCCGTCAAGCGGGAGCTTCGGCGAGGTGTGCTGACAAGGAAATCCAAGACTTCGCCCCTCGACGTCTCCTTGGCCCCCATCTACACCGGGATCGCCACAAGCACCAGCTTGATGTCGCTTTCCCTTGGGGTCGACCATCTAGGCAAGGCGCTGGCCGAAGCAATCGCGTCTACCCTGAGAAGCGAGCACTGTCACCTCTCCTTTCTCGAGATCCACATCGGCATCGGAGGCACATCCGAAGAGGCCAAGGAAATCCTGAAACCGGCATTGAGAGCAAACAAGTCGCTATTGACCTTCGTGTGCAGCAACTTGGCCCTCCAAGCCGTTGGCCAAGCCGTGACGGTGAAAAACTGCGCGTGGCAACAGCAGATGCCGTCGCGCACCGGATGGATCTTGGGTCTGATCTTCAATGCCGGCAGGGTGCTGCCACTCGATCTCTCGAATGAGATCGCGAAGCAGCTCATCAAGATCGACCAGATGAACGACCTGAAGACTGCGGATGGTTTGGTCGAAGCCGCCTTCGGCAAAAGGCCCCTTTGACGAAGCGGCTTCGACGAGGCCGACTAATTCCCCAACATCACCTTGAAGATCTTCTCGTTGCTGTTGTTGGGCGTGCTGTCCTTGTCCCCGGTGTTGGTGGTGGTCATCCACAGGTTGCCGTCGATCGTCGGCTCCACCGTGCGGATGCGGCCGTAGGTCCCGCGGAACAGTTCCTGCACGTTGGTCAGGCTGTCGCCGCTGATCACTTCGCGATACACCCGCGTGCCGCGCTGGCAGGCCACGTACAGCACGCCGCGCACGATCGCGATGCCGCTGCACGAGCCATCCGCCGTCGGGTAGGTGTGCTTGGGCGCGATGTAGCCCGAGGTGCCGCAGCCGCCGCCGCTGCGCGACGAGGTGCCTTCGCAGTCGGGCCAGCCGTAGTTGCCACCCTTCTGGATCAGGTTGGTCTCGTCCATCGTGCCGTCGCCGAACTCCTGCTCCCACAGCCGGCCCTGCGCATCGAAGGCCAGGCCTTGCGGGTTGCGGTGGCCATAGCTCCACACGTAGTTGCCGAACGGGTTATCGGACGGCCGCGTGCCGTCCGGGTTCATCCGCAGCACCTTGCCGTTCAGCCCGCTGGTGTTCTGCGCGTTGGCGCCGTTCTGCGCATCGCCGGTGGCCACGTAGAGCTTGCCGTCCGGGCCGAAGCGCAGCCGCCCGCCGTTGTGGTACTTGTTGCGCAGGATGCCGCTCAGCAGCACCTGGATCGTCGACGTGTCGAGCGTGCCGTTGACGTACTTCAGGCGGATCACGCGGTTGTCGCTGGCCGTCGTGTGCATCACGTAGAGCCACGGGTCGGTCGCCGGGAAGGCCGGCGTCACCGCCAAGCCCATCAAGCCGCCCTCGCCGTCGGTGCCCGACACGTTCGGGATCTTGCCGACGGTGGTCTTGGCGCCGGTGGCGGGGTTCAGCCGGATGATGTCCTGCGCATCGCGGCGGCTGTAGAGGATGTTGCCGTCGGGCAGCGTGACCAGGCCCCAGGGGACGTCGGTGTCGGCGGCCACCTGGCCCACCGAGCACACCGGGTTGCTGCAGGCGCCGCCCGTCGTCAGGCTGACGCTGGTGCTGCGCGACGACACGTTGCCCTGTGCATCGCGCGCCGCCACCGCATAACGGTAGGTGGTGTTGGCCGCCAGGCCGCTGTCGGTGTAGCTCAGGTTGGAGGTGGAGCCGACCTTGGCATCGTCGCGGTAGATGTCGTACGCGCTCACCGCGACGTTGTCGGTCGAGGCCTTCCAGTTCAGCGTCGCGGCGGTGCCGGCCACCGTGCCGGTCAGGCCGGCGGGCGTGGTGGGCGGCTCGGTGTCGGCGCTGCACTGCGGCACCGTGATCGGCAGCGTCGCACTGGCCTGCGAGACATTGCCGGCCGCGTCGCGGGCGTTCACGTACAGCCCCCAGCTGGCGCCCGGGGTCAAGGTGAGCGAGGTGCTGAGCGTGCTGCCGCTCACCGAGGCCATGGCCTGGCCGTCGTGGTAGATGTCGTAGAACGCGACGCCGACGTTGTCGGTCGAAGCCGACCACGACAGCGTGACCGAGCGGCATTGCAGGTTGGCGCTGCGCAGGTTGCCGGGGATCGACGGCGCCTGGGTGTCGTTGGTCCCGCCGTCGCTGCGCGTCCACACCTGGTTGCCGTTGCCGTGGCAGGCCCACAGCTGCAGCGGTGCCCCGTTGGCGTTGCTGGCGCTCGTGACATCCAGGCACAGCCCCGACTGCGAGCCTTGGATCGTGCCGTTGGCGTTGTAGCGCCACTGCTGGTTGGCCTGGCCGTTGCAGGTGTACGAGCTGACCGGCGTGCCGTTCGCGGTGCCCTGGCCCTTGGCATCGAGGCAGCGCGTGCCGCCGAAGGTGCGCAGCTCGCCGGAGGCGGTGAACTCCCATTTCTGGTTGGCGCCACCATGGCAGTCCCAGATCTGGACCCTCGCACCCGCGGTCATGCTGTTGCCGGTGACGTCCATGCAGCGTCCGCTGGCCTTGCCGACCAGTGTCGTCGTCGCGGCAGCGGCCGCACCGGGCAACGCGGCGAACGCCGACGCGAGGGCCAGCGGTCCGCACCAGGCAAGCCGCCGCAGCGCGCCTGCGTTCGGGATCTTCCAGGTCGTGGTGATGTCCATGGTGAGCCTCCTTGAGCTGTTGAAGAACATTTGTTCTGCAAACATCATCCGTGGAATCCAGGTTCGGTTCTGTAATCAGTCGTTCCCGCCGTCGGATACCCGCAGATTCCAGATTGCCGGCGAACTTGGGTAGGATCCCCGCCACTCTCACCTGCCCTCGCCTGCCATGACCGCCACCTCCGTCTACGACCGCCTGAAAGCCCTCGGCATCGAACTCCCGCCGGTGTCCATCCCCGCCGCCGCCTACGTGCCCTTCGTGCGCACCGGCAACCTGGTCTTCCTGTCGGGCCACATCGCCAAGCGCGACGGCAAGCCCTGGGTCGGCCAGCTGGGCCGCGACGTCGACACCGCGACCGGCAAGCAGGCCGCGCGCGCGATCGCGATCGACCTGCTGGGCACGCTGCAGGCGGCCGTCGGCGGCGACCTGAACAAGGTCGAGCGCATCGTCAAGGTGATGAGCCTGGTCAACAGCACCGGCGACTTCACCGAGCAGCACTTGGTCACCAACGGTTGCTCCGAGCTGCTGGCCGAGGTGTTCGGCGAACAGGGCAAGCACGCCCGCAGCGCCTTCGGCGTGGCCCAGGTGCCGATGGGCGCCTGCGTCGAGATCGAGCTGATTGCCCAGGTGGCCTGACGATGGCCGCCTCCCGTTTCGGCGCGACGCAGCGCCTGTATGCCGTCGCCGTGCTGTGCGTGCTGGCCATCGGCGCCGCGCTGTTCGCGCAATACATGTTCGACATGCGCCCCTGCCCGTGGTGCATCCTGCAGCGCCTGCTGTTCGCGGTGGTGGCCATCGTCTGCGTGGTCGCGGCCTGGCTGCGCGGCGGGGCACGCGTGGCGCTGGGCGGCATCGCGGTGGTGCTGAGTGCCTGCGGCATCGCGGCGGCGCTGTACCAGAACCTGGTGGCCGCCAAGTCGACCTCGTGCAACCTGACCTTCGCCGACAAGATCATCAGCGGCATCGGCATCGACAAGCTGATCCCGTCGGTGTTCTCGGTGACCGGCAGCTGCGCCGAAGCCGCGGTGTCCATCCTCGGCGTGCCGTTCGAGTTCTGGAGCCTCGCGTTGTTTGCGGTGCTCGGGCTGCTGGTGTTGTCCGCACTGCGCTCGCGCTGATGCAGTGCAAGGTGGCGCCCGCGCCACCATCGCGCTAAGCTGTCCCCCTACCTGCACTACCGGGGACACGACATGATGTGGCACTGGAATTCGTGGTGGGAACCGCGGCCGGACAACCCGACCGCCACCGAACCCCCGCCGCTGTGGCGCGGCCCGTGGGGCGTCGAGCACTTCGCGGCCTGGCAGGCACGCAACTGGGAACACATGCTCAGTGCCAGCCGCTCGGCCTGGAGCTTCTGGCTCGCGGCGCTGCCGGCGCCTACTTTTCCCACCATCGGACAGGTGACGCCGCCATCGGCGCCGCACGAAGTCCAGCCCGAACCCCCACCCAAACCCGTGCGCGCCGCGCGGCCCGAACGCGTCGTGCCGGCGCGCAAGCGCGCGTCACAGCCGGATGGGCGGCATTCGCTGCAGACGCGCAAGCACTGAGGATCAAGCGCCCGCCAGCACCCGCTGCGGCTTCATCCCCGCCTCCAGCACCTTCCCCTTGCGCGCCCGCTTGCCGCCGTAGACGGCGAGCGATGCGCCCTTCAGGTCCTCTTCCTTCGGCTTGCCGCCGCGGCCCAGGCCCAGCACCTTCAGCGTGCCGGCGCAGGTCGCGGTGGAAACCAGCGGGTCCTTCGCGTCCACGTCCATCAGCGTCAGCCCGCGCCCGCCGTTCGACTGCAGCTTCAGTTCGTCCAGCGCGAACACCAGCAGCCGGCCCGACAGGCTCAGGCAGGCCACCTGCGTGTGCGCGGCCGCCAGCGGCACCGGCGGCAGCAGCTTGTCGCCCTCTTCCAGCGACAGGAAGCCCTTGCCGCCGCGCTGGCGGCTGACCATGTCGGACACCTGGGCCAGCAGCCCGAAGCCGCCGGTGTTGGACAGCAGCAGCTTCGTCTCGGCACTCGCCGCAAAGTAGTGCAGCGGCTGGGTACCGCTTTCCAGGTCGACCAGCGTCGTGATCGGCTGGCCGTCGCCGCGCCCGCCCGGCAACTGGGCTGCCGGGATCGAGTACACGCGGCCGTTGCTGCCGAACACCAGCAAGGTGTCGACGCTGCGGCACGGGAAGGTGCCGTACAGCCCGTCGCCGGCCTTGAAGGCGACCGCCGCCGGGTCGACTTCGTGCCCCTTCAGCGCACGCGCCCAGCCCTTCAGGCTCACCACCACGGTGACCGGTTCGTCGAGCACCTTCACCTCCAGCACGGTGCGCTTGCCGGCCTGGATCAGCGTGCGCCGGTCGTCGCCGTACTGCTTGGCGTCGGCCTCGATCTCCTTGATCATCGTGCGGCGCAGCACGGCCGGGCTGCCCAGGATCTCCTGCAGCTTGTCGCGGTCGCCGCGCAGGTCCTTCAGCTCCTGCTCGATCTTGATCGACTCCAGCCGCGCCAGCTGGCGCAGCCGCAGTTCGAGGATGTCGTCGGCCTGGCGGTCGCTGAGCTTGAAGCGCTCGATCAGCGCCGCCTTCGGCTCGTCCGACTGGCGGATGATGCGGATCACCTCGTCGATGTTCAGCAGCACCAGCTGCCGGCCCTCGAGCACGTGGATGCGCTCCAGCACCTTGTCGAGGCGGTGCTGGGTGCGCCGCTGCACCGTCTGCGCGCGGTATTCGATCCACTCCTGCAGCATCAGCCGCAGCGTCTTCTGCGTCGGCCGGCCGTCGGCGCCGATCATCGTCAGGTTGATCGGTGCCGAGCTCTCCAGGCTGGTGTGGGCGAGCAAGGTGTTGATCAGGTCCTGCTGCTCGATGCGGCTGGTCTTGGGCTCGATCACGATGCGCACCGGCGCATCCTTGTTCGATTCGTCGCGCACCGCGTCCAGCACCGCCAGCACGRTCGCCTTCAGCTGCACCTGCTCGGCGGCCAGCGCCTTCTTGCCGGCCTTGACCTTCGGGTTGATCAGCTCCTCGATCTCTTCGAGCACCTTCTGCACGCTGGTGCCGTGCGGCAGCTCGTTGATCACCAGCTGCCACTGGCCGCGCGCCAGGTCTTCGATCTTCCAGCGCGCGCGCACCTTCAGGCTGCCGCGACCCGTGGTGTACGCGGCGCGGATGTCTTCCGGCGCGCTGATGATCTGGCCGCCGCCCGGGTAATCGGGGCCGGGCACCAGCGTGAACAGCTCGTCGTCGCTCAGCGACTCGTTGCGGATCAGCGCCACGGTGGCGGCGGCAATCTCGCGCAGGTTGTGCGACGGCAGCTCGGTGGCCAGGCCGACCGCGATGCCGCTCGCGCCGTTCAGCAGCACGAACGGCAGGCGTGCCGGCAGCAACCGGGGCTCGCGTTCGACACCGTCGTAGTTGGGCACGAAGTCGACCGTGCCTTCGTCGAGTTCGTCGAGCAGCAGGCGCGAGATCGGCGCCAGGCGCGCTTCGGTGTAGCGCATCGCCGCCGCGTTGTCGCCATCGCGCGAGCCGAAGTTGCCCTGGCCGTCGACCAGCGGGTAACGCTGCGAGAAGTCCTGCGCCATGCGCACCATCGCGTCATAGGCCGCCTGGTCGCCGTGCGGGTGGAACTTGCCGATCACGTCGCCGACGACGCGCGCGCTCTTGACCGGCCGAGCCCCGGCCGTGCCGCTGAAGGCCAGGCCCAGGCGCTGCATCGCGTACAGGATGCGCCGCTGCACAGGCTTCTGGCCGTCGCAGACGTCGGGCAGCGCGCGGCCCTTCACGACGCTGAGCGCGTATTCGAGGTAGGCCCGTTCGGCGTAGTGGGCCAGCGTGATGGCGTCGTTGGAATCGCCGGTGTCGAAGAGGTCGGTCGTCATTGTGGTTGTTTGCCGTCGTGGATCTGGAGTTCGCGCGGCATGCGGGCCTGCAGCAGCGCCCAGTACAGCTCCAGCACCAGGTGCACGTGCGCCTGGGTTTCGGGGATGGCCGGCATCTCGCCGCCGGCCTTGCGCACCGCCGATTCGCCGGCATTCCACGCCGCGAGCGCGACGTCGATGCGGCCGAAGCGGCGCGTCAGGGTGGAGAGCATGCGCGCACCGGCAAGGATGTTGGTGCGCGGGTCGAGCAATTGATCGCGCACGGCGCCGGTCAGCCCGCCATAGTGCTGCGCCGAGACGGGCGTCAGCTGCATCAGGCCGAGCGCGCCGCGCGGCGAGACCGCCTTCGGGTTGAAGCCCGACTCGACCGCGATGATGGCCTTCAGCAGCTCGATGTCGACGCCGTGCTGCGCGGCCGCCTCGCGCAGCAGCGGCTGCAGCGACTTGACCTCGGGCGCGAATTCGAGCCAGGTCAGCAGGCCGCCGGCGGCGTCGGTCTTGCCGGGCACGCGCTGGTCGCCTTTCGAGTCGCCCAGCACCAGGTGGTAGCGCGAGTCGACCTGGGTCGGCGCGAGGTGCGCTGTGCCGCTGCCGTCGACGTAGCCCCACAGCTCGGCTTGCGCGAGCGCGGGCACGGCCAGGGCGGCCATCGACAGCCAGGTCTTCGCCAGCAGGGTCTTCACGCGGCAGCCTTCCGGGCGCGGTACTCGTGCTCGAGCAGCGACATCACGACCAGCGAGTCCCAGCCGTCCTCGTCCTTCACGCTGTCGCGCAGCCGGCCTTCCTCGACGAAGCCCTCGCTGCGGTAGAGCGCCTGCGCGCGCACGTTGCGGGCTTTCACGTCGAGCCAGAAGCGGTGCGCACCGAGCGATTCGAAGGCCATGCCGGCGAGCAGGCGCACGCAGGCCCGGCCGAGGCCGCGGCCCTTGTCCTGCAGCACGATGCGCTTCAGCTCGACCGAGTGGTGCGGGTTGCGGCAGCCCTGCAGGATCACGAAGCCGGCGGCCTGCGTGCCGGTGCCGGCCTCGACGATGAAGTGCCGGAAATCCGGAAAGCGGATCGCGCCCTCGTGCTGCGTGCGGTCCCAGGGCGTGATGAACGGCAGGTTGGCCGGGTCCCGCTCGACACTCAGCACGAAGTCCAGGTCGCTCTGCATCGTCGGCCTCAGGCGCACCGAGCTTGCGGAAGCATTCACACGTCGACCTCGACGTCGTCACCGTGCAGCTCCATCAGCTCGCGACGCGCCGCCGCCTCGCCCTTGCCCATCAGCTTGGTCAGCGACTCGGTGGTGCCCGCGAAGTCGAGCGCGCCGAAGGCCACCTGCAGCAGGCGCCGCGTGTCGGGGTTCAGCGTGGTGTCCCACAGCTGCTCGGCATTCATCTCGCCCAGGCCCTTGAAGCGGCCGATGGTCCAGCTGTTGTCGCGCGCGCCTTCCTTGCGCAGCTTGTCGAGCGTGGCCGCCAGTTCGCCTTCGTCGAGCACGTACAGCTTGGCGGCCGGCTTCTTGCCGCGCGCCGGCGCATCGACGCGGAACAGCGGCGGCTTGGCGATGTAGACGTTGCCGCGCTCGATCAGCTTCGGGAAATGGCGGAAAAAGAGCGTCAAGAGCAAGACCTGGATGTGCGAGCCGTCGACGTCGGCGTCGCTCAGGATGCAGATCTTGCCGTAGCGCAGGCCGGACAGGTCGGGCGTGTCGTTGGCGCCGTGCGGATCGACACCGATCGCCACGGCAATGTCGTGGATCTCGTTGTTGGCGAACAGCCGGTCGCGCTCGACCTCCCAGGAGTTCAGCACCTTGCCGCGCAGCGGCAGTACCGCCTGGGTTTCCTTGTTGCGGCCCATCTTGGCGCTGCCGCCGGCCGAGTCGCCCTCGACCAGGAACAGCTCGTTCAGGTTCAGGTCGCGGCTCTCGCAATCGGTCAGCTTGCCGGGCAGCACGGCCACGCCCGAGCCCTTGCGCTTCTCGACCTTCTGGCTCGCGCGCTGGCGCGTCTGCGCCTGCCGGATCACCAGGTCGGCCAACTTGCGGCCCAGGTCGACGTGCTGGTTCAGCCACAGCTCCAACGCCGGCTTCACGTAGGTGGACACCAGGCGCAGCGCGTCGCGGCTGTTCAGGCGCTCCTTGATCTGGCCCTGGAACTGCGGATCGAGCACCTTGGCCGACAGCACGAAGCTGGCGCGCGAGAACACGTCTTCGGGCATCAGCTTGACGCCCTTGGGCAGCAGGCTGTGCAGGTCGATGAAGCCCTTGACCGCGCCGAACAGGCCGTCCTTCAGCCCGGATTCGTGCGTGCCGCCGTTGACCGTCGGGATCAGGTTGACGTAGCTCTCGCGCATCGGCGCGCCTTCTTCGGTGAAGGCGACGCACCAGGCCGCGCCCTCGCCCTCGGCGAAGTTCTCGGTCTCGCGCGCGTCGGCGTAGCGCTCGCCCTCGAACAACGGGATCACCGGGTCGGCGCTGAGCGCCTGCATCAGGTAGTCGCGCAGGCCGCCCTTGTAGGTCCAGCTCAGCACCTCGCCGCTCTTCTCGATCGTCAGCGACACGACCACCCCCGGCATCAGCACGGCCTTGCTGCGCAGCAGGTGGGTCAGCTCGGCCTTCGGGAATTCGACGCTCTCGAAGTATTTCGGGTCCGGCCAGGCGCGCACGGTGGTGCCGGTCTTGCGATCGCCGGCGGCCGCCTTGCGCACGACCAGCGCCTCGATCACGTCGCCGCCCGAGAACGCGAGCCGGGCCACCTGGCCTTCGCGGTAGACGGTGACCTCGAGGCGTTTCGCCAGCGCGTTGGTCACGCTGACGCCCACGCCGTGCAGGCCGCCGGAGAAGCTGTAGGCGCCGCCCGAGCCCTTGTCGAACTTGCCGCCGGCGTGCAGCCGGGTGTAGACGATCTCGACCACCGGGACCTGCTCCTCCGGGTGCAGCCCGAACGGGATGCCGCGGCCGTCGTCCTGCACGCTGACGGAGCCATCGGTGTGCAGCACGACGTCGATGCGTTTGCCATGGCCGGCCAGCGCCTCGTCGGCCGCGTTGTCGATGACCTCCTGGATGATGTGCAGCGGGTTGTCGGTGCGGGTGTACATGCCCGGCCGCTGCTTGACGGGCTCGAGGCCCTTGAGAACACGGATCGATGACTCGCCGTAGGAAGAATTGGGTTTGGTCGCCATGGGACGGATTCTAGGAGCCGTCCGGTTACATCCTGTTGTAGGCGAGGCAGCACCCGGATTGTCGTCCGGGCTGCATGATTCGCAGCCCGGATGCCAATCCGGGGTCAGCGGAACGTCCAGCGTGCGTTGTCGCCCCCCACGCAATCCCATTGGTGCACCGCCGCACCATCCGCCGTCGACACGTCGCTCACGTCCAGGCACTTGTTGCTGTGCGAGGCGCGCAGGTAGAAGTAGCCGCCGCCCTGGTCTTCCAGCTTGAACAGCTGGTTCGCACCGCCGGTGCAGGTCCATTGCTGGATCGCCGCGCCGTTGGCCGTGCTGACGCCGGTGACGTCCACACACTTGCCGCTCAGCACCGAGCGCAGCTGCCACAGCCCGTTGCCGGCGCTCTGCGCCACCCATTGCTGGTTGCTGCCGCCACCGTAGCTCCATTGCTGCAGCAGGGCGCCGTCGGTGGTGAGGCGATCGCGCACGTCGAGCGCCCGGCCGCTGTGCCTGGCGACGATCGCATAGGCCTGGCCCGACACCGGCCCGGTCGCCGGCGGGTTGGTCGGCGGCGTCGGCTGGTTGCTGCCGGTCGAGTCCTCGAACTGCAGCCAGTCGAGGTTCGCGACGCCCAACCCGCCCTTGGCGACCAGGTAGATGTTGTGCACGCCGCTGCTGCGCTGGATCGGCGTGGTCACTTCCTGGAACGTCGTCCAGCCGCCGGTGCCGGGCACGGTGACGGTGCCGACGTGCGCGCCGGTCGGGCTGTCCAGGTGCAGCTCGATCTGCTTGCCGGCATAGGCGGCATCCACCGCCAGCCGCAGCTTCAGCCGGTCGACGCCGCTGCCGAAGTCGACGTCGATGTAGCGCAGCCAGTCGCCGGCGTCGAAGCTGCCGATGCCGGTCGAATCGAAGCTGACGCCGCTCTGCGCATAGAACTGCTCGGCCTCGAGCTTGTTGGTGGCGCGCCAGTTGCCTTCGTACTGCAGGTTGCGGATCAGGCTGTTCTTGCCGGTGAGCGCCGCCTTGAACACGCTGTTGAGCATGGTGTTGGGCGCCATGTTCTTCTCGACGTCCCAGTTGCGCCACTTGGCTTCGATGGTCGCGTACGAGTCACTGGCGACGTTGGGCGTGTTGGCGCCGGCGTTGGTGCTGTTGTACAGCGCCCAGTTGCCGACGTTGGTGCCCTTGTAGGTCCAGCTGGTCCAGTGCCAGCCGGCCTCGTTGTAGCGGCGCAGCGCGTACTCCCAGCTGCTTTGCAGGTTGAACAGCATGAACTCGCCGACGTAGTGCGGCACGTTGTACGACAGGTACTGCTTCTCCTGGTTGATCTTGCCTTCGGTGAAGTTCACCTGGGCCTGGTAGTTGGATTCGTTGCCCCAGTTGTAGTAGTGGAACTCGTAGATCACGTTGGTCCACCCGTAGTCGGACGGGCGCGTGATCGCGCTCCAGTCCCAGATGCCTTCCATGATCACGATGTGGTTCGGGTCGACCGCACGGATCTCCTTGTAGAACCGGTCGTACATGTCCAGCACCGGGCGCGTGGCCGGCGCCGGGTAGCTGAGCGACGGCTCGTTCAGCAGGTCGTAGCCGGCCACCGTCGGCTCGTCGCGGAAGCGCGTGGCGATCTCGCGCCAGAAGTTCAGCGACTGGTTCTGGAACGTGGTGTTGTTCCACAGCGCGCCCGAGCCGCCGATGCGGCCGCTGTGGTCGGCGCCGTTCTGCGAACCGGGAGCGCCGTGCAGGTCGAGGATGACGTACATGCGGTACTTCTTCGCCATCGCGACCACCCACTCGATGCGGCGGAAGTCGATCTTGCCGGACGGGTCGCGCTTCCACGAGCCGTCTTCGTTCATGTGGTTCAGGTAGTAGATCGGCAGGCGCACCGCGCTCATGCCGAGGTCGCCGAGGATGCGGAAATCCTTCTCCTGCAGGTAGCTGTCCTGGTAGGCGTTGATCAGCGCATCGCGGCCGCTGTCGCCGAAGCGCTGGCTCAGCGTCTTGCGCATCGTGTAGTCGTCGCCGGCGCCAGCCAGCGGCGACATCCAGGTCTCGTGCACCTGCCAGCCGCCGAGGTTGACGCCGCGCAGGTAGATGGGGTCGCCGGTGCCGTTCTGGTTGCGCACCGTGCGGCCGTCGACCTTCAGGAAACTGCTGTGGGCCAGGGCATTGCCGGCCAGCATCAAGGCGGCCAGCGGGAGGAGAGCGAAACGCTGCAGGAGTTTCATGGGCGGACTGGGGTGAATGTGGAAACGGTTCCAGTCCGGGATTCTTCTTGTGCGCGACCGGAGTCACCTTCGGGTTAACCCTTGATCCGTGTCCGGCAATGTCACGATCTGTAGCCCGGATGCCAATCCGGGTTTGTCCAACACATCCCGGATCGGCATCCGGGTCACGACAGCGCTGCGGCGACGAGATCGCGCTGCTCGCGCTGGTGCACCACCTGCGACGACGTCGCACCCGACGCGGTCACCGGTCGTGACACCTCGCTCAACCCGAGGCCGGCCGGGCAGGCCGCCGCCAGGTCATCGCGCACGAAGGCCCACGCGCCCTGGTTGCGCGTCTCCTCCTGCGCCCACACCACCTCGCGCGCGTTCGGGTAGCACTGCAGCGCCTGCCGCATTGCTTCATGCGGGAACGGATACAACTGCTCCAGCCGCAGCAAGGCCACGTCGATCCGGCCCTGGGCGACACGGGCGCAGTGCAAGTCGTAGTACAGCTTCCCGCTGCACACCACCACGCGCGTCACGGCCAGCGGATCCGCCACGTCGGCATCGCCTAGCACCGGCTCGAAGCGCCCCTCCAGCAGCTCGCGCAAGCCCGAGTGCGAGTTCGGCTCCTTGTACAGCACCACCTTCGGCGTCATCGCCACCAGCGGCTTGCGCACCGCGTTGAAGGCCTGCCGGCGCAGCAGGTGGAACCACTGCGCCGAGGTCGACGGGACCGTCACCTGCAGGTTGTCGCCGCCGCACAGCTGCAGGAAGCGCCCGAGGAACGCGCTCGAATGCTCCGGCCCGATGCCCTCGTAGCCATGCGGCAGCAACACCGCCAGCGCCGAACGGCAGCCCCACTTCTCCTCGCCGGCACTGAGATACTGGTCGACATACACCTGCGCGCCATTGACGAAATCGCCGAACTGCGCCTCCCAGACCGTCAGGCCGCGCGTGTCCTGCACGCTGTGCCCGTACTCGAAGCCCAGCACCGCCTCTTCGGACAGCACCGAGTTGACCGCCTCGAAGCGACCCGCACCCAGTTGCTGCAGCGGAACGAATTCCGCCGCCCCCCCCTGTCCCTGGTTGTGCCACACCGCCTGGCGGTGCATGAAGGTGCCGCGCTGCACGTCCAGCCCCGAGATGCGCACGTCGACGCCGGCCGCCAACGTCGTCGCATAGACCAGGTTCTCGGCCAGGCACCAATCGACCTGCGAGTCCTCGCCRCGAACCGCGTGCTCCCACTGCTGTGCGAGCGACTGCACCAGCGGATGCGGTTGGAAGTCCGCCGGCAGCCGGGTCATCGCCGACACCGCGGCTTGCAGGTTCTCGAGCGACAGCCCGGCCGGCGCCGTTGCATGCGCCTCGGCCGGGCGCGGCACCGCTTCGCGCGCGGAGTCCTCCAGCGCCCCGAACGCCTCGAACGCCGCCGCCCGCGCGTCGGCGATGTACGACGCCATGCTCTCCTCGGTGGCCCGGCCGGCCGCGACCAGCGCCGCGCCATGCACCTCGACCACCGAGGCCTTGCGCTCGGCCATCGGGTACACGTGCGGGCTGGTCAGCGCCGGCAGGTCGTGCTCCGAATGGCCCAGCCGGCGGTAGCCGATCAGGTCGATCACCACGTCGCTCGCGAACGCCTGGCGGTAGTCCAGCGCGATCGCCGCGGCCCGCTGCAGTTGCCCGGGCGCATCGGCGTTCACGCGCAGCACCGGCGCGTCGACCATGCGGGTCACGTCGGTGCAATAGCGCTGGCCGTCGGCGTCCATCCGGTTCGGCTCGGTGAAGCCCAGCTGGTTGTTGATGATGACGTGCAACACGCCGCCCACCGTGTAGCCCGGCTTGCGCGTCAGCATCAGCGTCTCCATCACCACGCCCTGGCCCGCGAATGCGGCGTCGCCGTGCATCACGATCGCCAGCGCCGCGCTGCGGCTCGCGCGCGCCATGCCGGTGACGACCGGGTAGACGCTCTGCAGGTGCGACGGGTTGTGCGCCAGCGTCAACGCCACGTCGCCATGGCGCGTGGGCAGCGTGCGCCGGCCGCCCAGGTGGTAGACGAGGTCGCGCTGCAGTTCGGGCTGCGGCGCCTGCGCGTCGAAGTACCCCAGCACCTGCGCCGGGGCCATGCCCAGCAGGTTGACCAGCACGTTGACGCGCCCGCGGTGCGGCATGCCCATGAAGACGTCGGCGACGCCGTGCGCCGCCGCCTGCTCGATCAACGCATCGAGCAGCGGCAGCAGCGCCTCGCACCCTTCCAGCGAGAAGCGCTTGCCGTGCGGGAAGTGCTGCGCCACGTGCTGCTCCCAGGCCTGCACCTGGATCAGGCGGTCCAGCAGGTCGGTGTCCGGCGGCGGCGCCGCGCCGGCATCGGCCTCCATGCGCGCGTGCAGCCAGGCGCGGCGGGTCTCGTCCCGCACGGCCGATGCGTCGAGCGCCAGCGGCCCGCACCAGGCGGCCTTCAGGCGCCGGTCCAGTTCGGCGGTGTGCGGATCGGTGGGCGACAGCCCGAAGCGCTCGGGCGCCAGGCCCTGCGCGCCCATCGGGTTCGACACGCCCAGCGGGTCGAGCGCCGCATGCCGGTGCCCGTGCTCGCGGTGCGCGTCGATGAAGCGCTGGACGTCCGGTGCGATGTGGAGCGGGCGCAACTCGGCGTCCGCGTGGTATGACGTGGTTGACATTCCATCCCCCTGACAGAAACGTTGCGGAAGGCGGGACGGCGCTCTGTGGCGCCTGCCGCCCGACGGTGTCTCCTCTCACCCCGTCGGGTGAGCGGGTGGCTACAGCTCGAAGGCGCGCACGACGTCGGTCAGTTGCCGAGCCTGGTCCTTCAACGCGCCGGCCGAGGCCGTGCCCTGCTCCACCATCGCCGCATTGCGCTGCGTCGAATCGTCCATCTGCAGGATCGCGCTGTTGACCTGCTCGATGCCCATGCTCTGCTCGCGGCTCGAAGCGCTGATCTCGGCGACGATGTCGCTGACGCGCTTGATGCTGCTGACCACCTGCTTCATCGTCACGCCGGCCTGCTCGACCATCTTGCTGCCCTGGTCCACCTGGTCGACCGATTCGGAGATCAGCGACTTGATTTCCTTGGCCGCCAGCGCGCTGCGCTGAGCCAGGCTGCGCACCTCGGCGGCCACCACCGCGAAACCGCGGCCCTGCTCGCCGGCCCGCGCCGCCTCGACGGCCGCGTTCAGCGCCAGGATGTTGGTCTGGAAGGCGATGCCGTCGATCACGCCGATGATCTCGACGATGCGCTTGGACGAGGTCGAGATCGAGCTCATCGTGTTGATCACCTGGCCGACGACCTCGCCGCCCTGCGTCGCGACGGTGGACGCGGAGATCGCCGACTGGTTGGCCTGGCTCGCGCTGTCGGCGCTGAGCTTGACGGCCGCGGTGAGCTGCTCCATCGCCGAGGCGGTTTCTTCGAGCGCGCTCGCCTGCTGCTCGGTGCGCGACGACAGGTCCATGTTGCCCTGCGACACCTCGTGCGCCGCGGTGGAGATGGTGTCGGCCCCGGTGCGCACCTCGGAGACGATGCGGTGCAGGCTCTCGACCATGTGCTGCAGCGCGGTGATCAGCCGCCCGACTTCATCCTTGCTCTCGACCTCGACGCGGTGCGTCAGGTTGCCGGCCGCCACCGATTCGGCCAGGCCGATGGCGCGCTGGATCGGGCGCGTGATCGAGCGGGTGATGTAGTACGCCGTGCCCACGCCCAGCAGGATGGCCAGCACCGAGGCGGCGATCATCTGCATCTTGGCCGAGCGCGAGGTGGTCTTGGCGCTGGCGACGTCGTTCACCATGCTCTGCGCCTGGCGCGCCACCATCTTGTCGATCAGCGCGTAGTAGCGCGCCTGGGGGGCGGCCATCTCGTCCTGGTAGACCACCATCGCCTCGTCGCGCTTGCCGGCGGCCATCAGGTCGAAGACCTTGCGCACCACGACGCCGTATTCCTTGCGCGCCGCCGATTGCTCGGCGAATTGCGCCTTGTCTTCGTCGGTGTGGATCAGCTTCTCGAAATCGGCCAGGTTCTGCGTATTGGCCGCGCGAATGGCCGCGTATTCGTCGGTGTATTTCTTCAACTGCTCCGGCGTGGTCGCCAGCAGGATGCGCCCGACGGTGACGGCGCCGTGGTCGCCGACGGTCTTGATCTTGTTGGCCAGCGCGATCTGCGCATAGCGGTCGTCGACCACGTTGTCCATCACCGAGCTCAATCCGTTCAGGACCGAGGTGGCGACGGCCAGGATCACGAGCAACAACGCGATGACGACCGAGAAGGCCAGCGCGAGCCGCGAACCTATCTTGAGGTTCGAAAGAATCATTCTTCTACTCCCTGAACTGTTCGTTTAATGCTGCAATGGTGTTGAAACGTTTGCCTTTCAGCAAGTGCAATCAAGTCCGACTTTGAGCCGTCTTTCACGAATGGCTACGACTTTGCCTTGCCGCGCAATTCAGACTCAATTGCGAGGTTCGAGCGACCCGATCTGCACCGCCATGCGTCCGGTTATCGGCGCAGGCGCGGCGGGACTGAGCGATTTCTGCGTCAGCGCTTGAAGATCAGCTTCGCGGTCTGCGGATCCGCAGGTGCCGAGGTGTGCTGGTGGGTGATCTTCCAGGCGCCGCCCCGGCGCTGGAGCACCAAGGTGAGGCGGTTGCTCATCGAGCGCAGCTCGACGCCGTCGGGGCCCAGCGCGGCAAAACTGACGAAAGCATGACCGATGGCCAGGTCCTGCGAGACGCTGGCCTGCACGTCGCTGAACCCGACCCGCACCCGCTCGTCGCCCAGCGAGCCGAACCAGTCGGCCGTCTCCCGGCACCAGGCTTCGAGGCCGTCGAAAGACCAGGCGCCCCACATGTCGAACACGCGGACATCGGCGGCGTAGAGCGCGGCAAAGGCGCCGGCGTCCTTGGCCAGGACGGCAGACTGGTAGCCTTCGAGCGCCTGGAAGACGGGGTTGGTGTCGGATGAGGTCATGGTTTGCTCCTGCGGTTCTCACCACGACGATCGACACCCGGCGGAATCGACAGCGGCCGGATGCCGTCAACCGAAGGTGAACACGAAGGCCTGCGCGCCCGGATCGAGGAACTCGATCTCGAACAAGGCATCTCCGCCGTTCGCCGAGCGGCGCACCAGCTGGTAGAGCTTCTGCGCACCGATGACCCCGTTGCCCTGCGCATCGACATCGGCACCGCGGTCCGCCAGCGGCGGCTTGCCGTCGACCAGCACCCTGAAGCGCACCGGCTCGCCATCGGCCGATGGCCCCAGCACCAGGTGCAGGTCGCGTGCCTGGAAGCGCAGCGCGAGGCGGCCGTTCGCCTGGCCGAGCACCGCGCCCTCGGGGCCCACGTTCCAGGTGCCGGCGAGCGCCCACTGGTTGCGCTGCAGCGAGGCCGGCAGTTGGTAGGCCTGCGCCCGGTCGGCGGCGATGCCGCCCGGCGACGCAAAACCGCTCGCGTGCTGGTAGCCGAGGTAGGTCTCGGGCGACAAGGCCGGCGACGCACCGGGTGCCGCCTGCGTGCCCTCGCCCTTCGGCGCCACCAGGCCGGCGGGAACCGCGGCAGCCCCGGCCTCGGCCAGCAGTTGCTGGATCACCTGCTCGGCCTGCGCATAGTCGCCTTCGCCGAACTGGTGATGGCGGATGCGGCCCTGTGCATCGACGAAGTAGAACGCCGGCCAGTAGCGGTTGCCGAACGCGCGCCAGATCGCGAAGCTGCTGTCGACCGCCACCGGGTAGCCGACCTGCAGCTCGGCGACCGCGCGGTGCACGTGGCCCGATTGCTTCTCGAAGGCGAACTCCGGCGTGTGCACGCCCAGCACCACCAGGCCCGCGTCCTTGTACTTGTCGGCCCAGGCGCGAACGTAGGGCAGCGTGCGCAGGCAGTTGATGCACGAGTAGGTCCAGAAATCGACCAGCACCACC
This sequence comes from Rhizobacter sp. P2_D12, assembly GCF_056404395.1. Lineage (NCBI taxonomy): Bacteria > Pseudomonadati > Pseudomonadota > Betaproteobacteria > Burkholderiales > Sphaerotilaceae > Rhizobacter > Rhizobacter sp. P2_D12. The sequence goes on from NZ_JBFUEB010000005.1 coordinate 46,119, forward strand.
TTGCCGCGCAGGCCTTCGGCGGTCAGCGGCGGCGAGTTGATCCATTCGGTGGCGCCGGCCAGCGGAGGCAGGATGCCTTCGACGGGGAGCTTCTGCTTGACTGACGCGGTAGGTCCCGGATTGGCATCCGGGCTACGGGTGAGTCGCTGCACGAGCGATTCCTCCAGCGTCGATGTGGTGCCGATCGACAGGCGGCTCAGCAGGCCGGTGTCCAGGCCCAGCGCGATCGCGCCGACGCCCAGCAGCACTGCGGCCCCCGCGGCACGGCGGACCCACTCGCCGGTGTGCAGCGAGCGCTTCATCACCGCGAACAGGCGCCCGCCGAACAGCAGTGCCGCCGCCAGCGAGCTGCAGGCCCCGGCGGCATACGCCAGCAGCAGCACCGAGGTGCCCGCGCTCGCGCCGTTCAGCGCCGCGCCGGTCAGGATCAGCCCGAGGATCGGGCCGGCGCACGGCGCCCACAGCAGCCCGGTGCCCACGCCCAGCGCCAGCGGCGACAGGATGGACGTGCGCTGCTGCGATCCGGAAATGCGCAAGCCCAGCGCGACCAGCGGCCGGCTCATGCGCTCGGCCAGCGCCGGGAACAGCAGCGTGACGCCGAAGCCGGCCAGCAGCAGCATCGCCGCATGGCGGCCGTGTTCGTTGAGCGCGACCACCCAGCCGCCGCCCACCGCGGCCAGCGTCGCGATGGCCGCGAAGGCCACGGCCATCCCCGCCAGCATCGGCAGCCCGTGCGAGCGGAACGGCCGGTCGGCGCGCGCGAACACGAACGGCAGCACCGGCAGGATGCATGGGCTCAGGATGGTGAGCACGCCGCCCAGCCAGGCAAGGAGCAGCAGGATCACGATTCGTCTCCCGGGCCCAGCGTCAGCCGGGCTTCGAGCCCGCCCTCGGCACGGTTCATCAGCTTCAACTCGGCGCCCATCGCCACCGACAGCTGCTGCGCGATGGCCAGGCCCAGGCCGGTGCCGCCGGTGCTGCGGTTGCGCGAGCTCTCCACGCGGTAGAAGGGCTGCAGCACCGCTTCGAGCTGGTCCGGCGGGATGCCCGGCCCGTTGTCGAGCACGGCCAGCACCAGCCGGCCGCCGTCGGCCTGCACGCGCAACTGCACGTCGCTGCCGAACTTCAGCGCATTGTCGATCAGGTTCATCAGGATGCGGCGCAGCGCGTTCGGCCGCGTCACGATCGGCGCGCCGGCCCGGCCTTGCAGCCGCACCTGCTCGCCCGAGTCCTCGTAGTCGGCGACCATGCTCTCGAACAGCGCGTCGGCATCGATGCGGCAGGCCGGCTCGGTCGCGCCATGCAGGGTGCGCGCATACGTGACGCCTTCGCGCACCAGCGCCAGCATCTCGTCCAGGTCCTGGCGGAACTTGTCGCGGTCCTGTTCGTTGTCCATCAGGTCGGTGCGCAGGCGCATGCGGGTGATGGGGGTCTGCAGGTCGTGCGAGATCGCGGCCAGGATCTCGACGCGCTCGGCCATGTAGCCGGCGATGCGCTGCTGCATCGCGTTGAAGGCCCGGGCCGCATGGGCGACCTCGCTCGGGCCTTCCTCGGCCAGCGGCGCCTTCAGGTCGGGCCCCAGGTCATCGGCCGCCGCGGCCAGCTGCGCCAGCGGCCGCGTGACCAGCCGCACGACCACCCAGGCGCAGACCGCCAGCACCACCAGCTGCCCCAGCAGCACCCACAGCACCCAGTTCGACACCGGCATCTCGACGCGCCGGCAGTGGATGACCAGCGACGAGCCGTCGGCCAGCCGCACCTGGATCTGCAGGCCGTCGCGCGGCTGCGCCACCTGCAGCACCTTGACGATCTCGAACGGCCGCAGCGCCTCGGTGACGGAGTCGGCGAACATGCGCGAGAACGGCGACTCGATCGCGAAGCCCTCGGCCGTGCCGCCCAGCTGGAAGCGGTAGTTGCGACGCTCCAGCCGCGCCAGCCAGCCATCGCGCTCGTCCGCCGGCAGGCGGTCGAGGATGGCCACCGAGCTGGCGATGTCGCGCTCGACGCCCAGCATCATCAGCTCGCGCAGCACCGTGCCGCGCTCGAAGCGGATCAGCGCGAAGGTCAGCAGCTGGGCGATCGTCAGGCCGACCACGATGACCAGGGTCACGCGCGCGAACAGCGTGCGGGGCGCGAAGCTCATGATGCGGCCAGCGCGCGGCGCACGAACTCGAGCCGGTCCTGGCCCCAGAAGATCTCGCCGTCGACCAGGTAGCTGGGCGCGCCGAACACCTGCGCCGCGATGGCCTCGCGCGTGTTCTCCTGGTACCGCGCGCCCACCGCCTCGCCCAGTGCCTGCATCGCGCGCTGCGCCGGCAGCCCGCATTCGACGGCCAGTTGCGCCAGCACCTCGGGATCGGAGACATCGAGCTCGCGCGCCCACACCGCCCCCAGCACCGCGCCCGTGACCTGCATCGCGGCCGCGTCGCCATCGTGCAGCGCAACGGCCACGATCAGCTTGGCCGCGTGATCGGGCGGCACCGGGAAATGCCTCGGCTGCAGGTTCATCGGCGCCCCGAGTTCCTTCGAGAAACGCGCCAGCTCGACCAGCCGGTAGGCCTGGCGCTGCGCCGGCCGCTGGCCCAGCGGCAGGCCGCCGGAGACCGCGAACACCGCGTTCATGTCCACCGGCCGCACGCGAACGGCCGCGCCCGCCTCTTGCACGATGGCGGTGAAGCGCCGGTGGCCCAGGTAGGACCAGGGGCTGAGCGGGCCGAAGTAGTAGTCGATGGTGCGGGTCACGGGGGTCTCCAGGCGGTCGGCGCGTCGTTCGGGTCAGGCGATCAGCAGCGTGATCTCGATGTTGCCCTTCAGCGCCTTCGAGTACGGGCAGGTGTCGTGCGCAGTGTCGACCAGTTGCTGCTTCTGCCCGGCGGTGAGCCCCGGCAGCGTGATCGACAGCGTGGCCGCCAGCCCGTAGGCACCGGCGTCGGTCATGCCCAGCGAGACGTTCGCCTCGACCGCGGCATCCTGCGGCATCTTCAGGCCCAGGCTCTTGGCCGCCAGGCCCATCGCGCCGATGAAGCAGGCCGACCAGCCCACGCCCAGCAGCTGTTCCGGGTTGGTGCCGGGCTTGCCGGAGCCGGGCGGGCTGAGCTTGACGTCGAGCGCACCGTCGCTGGATCGGCCGGATCCGTCGCGGCCACCGGTGGTGTGGGTGTGGGCGGTGTACAGCAGCTTGTCGAGCTTCGTGGTCATGGTGGTTCCTTGTTCAGGTGGTTGGGAGCCGCCATTGCACCCGCCGCGTGTATCGACGGTGTGTCGGCCACCCCGGGGATTTGCATTGGCACGTACCTGCGTGCGCGGCCGGATACATGGGAATACAAACCGCCGCGGCCACCTCGGCAGCCGGTCTACAGTGCGGGCCATGAATTCGAAGTCCAGCGACCACATCCTCATCGTCGACGACGACCGCGAGATCCGCGAGCTGCTCACCACCTACCTGGTGAAGAACGGCCTGCGCGTGGTCGCCGTCCCCACCGGCCGGCACATGCGCGCGGCGCTGGAGGAATCGGGCCCGTTCGACCTGATCATCCTCGACCTGATGCTGCCCGGCGAGGACGGCCTGTCGCTGTGCCGCGACCTGCGCAGCGGCAAGTACAAGGCGACGCCGATCCTGATGCTGACGGCGCGCAACGACGAGGCCGACCGCATCCTCGGCCTCGAGATGGGCGCCGACGACTACCTGGCCAAGCCGTTCTCGGCGCGCGAGCTGCTGGCGCGGTTGCGCTCGGTGCTGCGGCGCACCCGCATGCTGCCGCCGAACATGCGCTCGACCGAGGCGGCGACGCGGCTGGCCTTCGGCGAATGGGAGGTGGACACCACCGCGCGCCACCTGCTGGACGAGAGCGGCGTGATGGTGGCGCTGAGCGGTGCCGAGTACCGGCTGCTGCGCGTCTTCCTCGACCACCCGCAGAAGGTGCTGAGCCGCGACCAGCTGCTCGGGTTGACGCAGGGCCGCGACGCGGAACTCTTCGAGCGCTCGATCGACCTGCTGGTGAGCCGGCTGCGCCAGCGCCTGCGCGACGACGCGCGCGAACCGCGCTACATCAAGACGGTGCGCAGCGAGGGCTACGTCTTCGCCTCGGCCGTCGAGGCGCGGGACTGAGCGCGGGGCGCATCAGCGGCCCGCGAGCTGGCCCGCCAGCGTGGCGAGCTGGTCGATGCAGGTGCCCCAGCCGTCGAAGAAGCCCATCTCCTTGTGCTTGTCGCTGGTGGCCTGGTCGGGGTGCATGACGGTCGCGACGTAGCGCGTGCCCTCGCCTTCGTCGGCCAGCGTGATGATGGCGGTGAACGGCATCCACGGCGTGGCCGGCCGCCAGCCGCCGGTGAGCAGCGAGCTGAAGACGATGCGCGACTGCGGCACGATCTCGAGGAAGCTGCCCGGGTTGTCGCTGGTGCCGCCGTCCGGGCCGCTCATGAAGGTGTGGAAGTCGCCGCCGGCGCGCAGGTCGAAGGCCCGCAGCTCGGTGGTCCACGGCTTCGGACACCACCACTGCTTCAGCAGCTCGGGCTCGGTCCAGGCGCGCCACAGCGTGGCGCGCGGCGCGCGCACGAGGCGCGAGATGACGAGGTCGCGCGTTTCAGCGCCGGCGTTTCGGTCGGTCATGGGACAGGCTCTCCTGGTGAAGTTGCTCGGCAAAGGCGGCCATGCGGTCGCTTCGGGCTTCCCACGCGGCACGCTGCTGCGCCATCCACTGTTCGGCCTGCGTCAGCGCCTCGGGCTGCAGCTCGCAGGTGCGTACGCGACCGAGCTTGCTCGACCGGATCACCCCGCTGCGCTCCAGCACCGACAGGTGCTTCATGAACGACGGCAGCGCCATCGCGAACGGCTCGAACAGCGTCGACACCGACGCCGGGCCCGGCCCCAGCGCGCCGACGATCGCGCGCCGCGTCGGGTCGGCCAGCGCGTAGAACACGTCGGTCAGCTGCGCCGCGGCCTGCATCGATTGGTTAGCCATATGGCTTAGTATAGGAAGCAGGCCGGCGCATGGCAAGCGCCGCGGCCTCAGGGCGTGCGGATCGCGTCCACCTCGGCGCGCAGCCACGCGATGAACTGCTGCACCTCCGGCTTGCGCTGCGCCGCGGTCGACTGCAGCAGGTAGTAGCTGCGCGGCGAGGCCAGCGTCGCGGTGAACGGCGCGACCAGCTTGCGCTTGCGCAGCAGGTCTTCGACCAGCGGGCTGCGCGCGATCGCGACGCCCTGCCCGTCGACCGCGGCCTGGATCAGCTGGTCGTACAGCGTGAACTGCAGCGTGCTGGCCGGCTTCAGGTCGTCGAGCTTCATCGCCTTCAGCCAGGTCGACCAGTGCTGCAGCGAATCGACCGGGTCGGCCTCCTTCTGCAGCAGCGTGTGCCGGCACAGGTCGCGCGGGTGCTTCAGCGGCCGCTTCGGGTCGCGCAGCAGCCGCGGGCTGCACACCGGGAACACCACCTCGTTGAACAGCAGCTGCGCCGACGCACCGGCGCGCTCGGCATCGGTGTAGCGGATCGCCAGGTCGACGCCGTCGCGGTTCAGGTGCACCACGTCATAGGTGGCGGAGATGCGCACGTCGACGTCGGGCTGGGCGGCGGTGAATCCGGCCAGGCGCGGGATCAGCCACAGGCCGGCAAAGCCCGGCGTCGTCGTGACGACCACGGTGCGCGTGGCACGGGTGCGCTTGAGCGCCGCGCCGGCCTCGTGCAGCCGCTCCAGCACCTCGCCCACCGTGCGGTACAGGCGCTGGCCTTCGTCGGTCAGCGTCAGCGCGCGGTGCAGGCGCCGGAACAGCGGCAGCTGGTAGTGCGCCTCGAGCGATGCGATCTGGCGGCTCACGGCCGACTGTGTCAGGAACAGTTCCTCGGCGGCCTTCGTGAAGCTCAGGTGGCGCGCCGAGGCCTCGAAGGCCTCGAGCTGGTCGAGCGGGGGCAGTGCGTAGCGGCGCATGGTTTGGCATTCCGATATCGCATGCAGGCCATGCGAAAAGACCGTTTGAAGCCGCGATCACTGTAGCCCAGACTGGCGTCCGAGCCCTCCGGCTCGCATGCATCCAAGGAATCCCATCATGTCACTCGTTTCGTCGCTTCGCCGCGCCCTGGCCGCGGCCGTGCTGCTGCCCTGCCTCGCCCATGCGCAAACCGCCTCGCCGCCGCTGTCGTACCAGGTGCTGGTCACCGATGGCGTGCAGCGCGCTTCCGAGCTGCGCCTGCCCGATGGCGGCCCGATCGTGTCGTCGCCGGTGTCCAGCACGCTGATCTACGGCGAGAAGGATGCCGTGCTCGTGGACCCGCCGCTGACGCGCTCGCAGACCGAGCAGGTCATCGCCTGGGTCGCGCAGTCGGGCAAGCGGCTGAAGGTCATCTACTCGACGCACGGCCACGGCGACCATTGGTTCGGGACGGCTCAGGTGCTGGAGCGTTTTCCGGACGCGACCGTCTATGCGACCGACGACGTGATCCGGCAGATGCACAAGGCGGCCGACGGCCGCGCGAAGTACGACAAGGATTTCCCGGGCCAGATCGGGCCGACGCCGGTGCTCGCGAAGCCGGTGCCTGCGGAAGGCTTTCTGCTCGAAGGCAAGCGGATCCAGCCGGTGTCCGTCGGGCATTCGGACACCGACGGCACGACGGTGCTGCACGTTCCATCGATCGGCCTGGTGGTGGCGGGCGACGTGGCCTACAACGGGCTGCACCAGTACCTGCTCGAAGGCGGCGACGGCGGCCTGCAGGCGTGGTTGAAGGCGATCGACCGCGTGCAGGCGTTGAAGCCGCGGGCCGTCGTGGCCGGCCACAAGCAGCGCTCACGCAGCGACGATCCGGCCTGCCTCGAAGACACGCGCAAGTACCTGCTGGATGCGCTGCAACTGCTGGCCCAGAAGCCGACGCCGACGCCGCGCGAGTTCTTCGACAGGATGGTCGCGCTGCACCCCGACCGGATCAACCCGGGCCCGCTGTGGTACAGCGGCATCGGGCTGTTGAAGGCGCAGCCCGATGAGAGTCATTGAGACCAGTCCTCGGGGACGCCCGTCAGGGCAGAATCCGAACTTGCTGTTCCAGCCAGCCCCATGCCCGCCAAGCTACCGATCAACCTGGACGACCTGCTGCGGCAGCGCACCGTCGAAGGCGAACGCATCGAGTACAAGGCCGGCTGGAATCCCGACCCGGTCCTGCGCACCCTTTGCGCATTCGCCAACGACTTCGCCAATCTGGGCGGTGGCTACTTGGTCATCGGACAGGACTGCGACGCCGACGGCCGGCCTGTGTTTCCTCCCATCGGCCTGGCCGACAACCAGCTCGACAAGATTCAGCGCGAGCTTCTGGCCCACTGCCAGTTGATCCAGCCACCTTACTTCCCGATCCTGAGCATCGCGGAAGTCGAAGGTCGCAAGCTCATCGTGCTCTGGGCGCCAGGCGGGCAGACCCGGCCCTACAAGGTACCCGCCGCAGTCACTTCGAAGCAAAAGACCTGGCACTACTACATCCGTCGCTACACCTGCACGGTGGAAGCCCAAGGCGACGACGAGATCGAGTTGCTGAGCTTGGCGGCCAAGGTGCCGTTCGACGACCGCTTTCACCAAGGCGCGCCCCTCGACGCGTTGTCGCACTCGTTGATGGAGACCTTCCTGCGCGAAGTCGACAGCGAACTGGCCGATGTCGTGGGCCCTGCGTTCTCACTCGAGGCTTTGGGCCGACAGATGAATGTGGTGGGCGGGGCCACCGAATCGCCCATGCCGAAGAACGTGGGGCTGCTGTTCTTCAACGAAACGCCCGATCGCTTCTTCCCCGGCACGCAGATCGACGTGCTGTGGTTTCCGGAAGGCGCCGGTGGCGATCGCTTCGAGGAGAAGAGCTTCAAAGGCCCCCTCGGCCGCATGACGCGCGAGGCACTGGGCTACATCCAGCGCAACTACCTGCACGAAACGGTGGTGAAGCACCCCCAACGTGCCGAGGCCGACCGGTTCTGGAACTTCCCTTACGCTGCGATCGAAGAAGCGGTCGTGAACGCCGTCTACCACCGCTCGTACGAAGAACGCGAACCGATCGAGGTGCGCATCGGCCCCGACGAACTGGTGGTGCTGAGTTTTCCGGGGCCGGACCGCTCGATCACGCTGGCCGACCTGCACGCCGGCCGCGCAGTGAGTCGGCGCTACCGCAATCGACGCATCGGCGAGTTCTTGAAAGAGCTGGACCTGACCGAAGGACGGGCCACCGGCATTCCCAAGATCCTCAAGGTGATGGCGGCCAACGGGTCGCCGCCTCCACTGTTCGAGACCGACGACGACCGCGCATCGTTCGTGATCCGGCTGCCAGTGCACGACGGAGCGCGACCCGTTTCAGCGGCTGCCGCAATATCCACCACGGAAGTCACCACGGAAGTCACCACGGAAGTCACCGCCCTGCTGCGCGTTGTACAGGGAGAGATGCCGAGACAGGCGCTGCAGGCCGCGCTGGGCCTCAGAAACGCAGAGCACTTTCGCAAGGCTTACCTGGTACCCGCCATCACGGCGGGCTGGCTGGAAATGACCTTGCCTGACCAGCCAACCAGCCGGCTTCAGCGCTACCGGCTGACTGCCGGGGGCCAGCAATGGCTGCTGGCCCATCAGCATCCGGCAACGCCATGAAACAGCGGCTCTGAACCGACAGCCATTTCTCAGGCCGGCGGTCGCACCGCCTGCCGTGCCAGCAGCTTCCACGCCCCGCCCTGCCGCTGCCACACCTGCAGCACGTGCAGCTTCACGTTGCCCGCCACGCCGCGGTCGTTCGTCTTCGCGACCAGCGTGTGCCGGATGATCGTGACGTCCTGCGCCACCTTGACCGCCTGGTCGCTGATGTCGATGCTGACGAAATCGGAGTTGCCGGCCACCAGGTCGCCGATGAAGCTCGTCTTCGTGTCGACCTTGCCGCTCGAGTGCCCGTAGCTCAGCTCGTCGGCCACCAGCGACGACAGCACCGCCTGGTCGGGATCGACCATCGCCACGCGCAGCCTCTCGGCCGCCGCGACGGCCGAATCGCCACCGCCGGCACCGGCCGGCATCACCGAACAGGCGCACAGCGCCAGGCTGCTCGCCAGCACAGTCAGGATCGTCTTGAACATGCGTGTCTCCTTCAGGGATGGACCGTCGACGGAAGGTCCTTGCCGTGGTACTTCTTGTAGATCGCGTTCAGCTTGTCGTACGTCATCGTACAACTTGAACGCGGGACGCATTATGAGGAGGGTCGGATGGCCGCTGCCATGCGGGTAAGCCCGGGGATATCGGCCATGCCGACGGGTCACTTGTATGACGAGTCATGTCGCGCGGGCCCGTGTAAGAACCGGCGCGCAGGCCGCGACCGAGGGTGTTCCACACCCAGGGACTTCCCATGCTCAACCGACGCCACTTCTGCGCCCAGCTCGTCGCCGGCCTCGGCCTCGCCGCCGCTGGCCGCATCGCCCGTGCCGAGGGCCCGGCACCGATCCGCAACATCGTGCTGGTGCACGGCGCCTATGCCGACGGCTCGTGCTGGTCGGACGTGATCGCGCTGCTGCAGAAGGCCGGCTACCGCGCGACGGCGGTGCAGAACCCGTTGACCTCGCTGGCCGACGACGTGGTCGCGACGCAGCGCATCCTGGCCCTGCAGGACGGGCCCACCATCCTCGTCGGCCACTCGTGGGCCGGCACCGTGATCAGCGAAGCCGGCGTCGACCCGAAGGTGGCCGGCCTGGTCTACGTGTCGGCGCGCGCCCCCGATGCCAGCGAAGACTACGCCGCGCTCGCCGGCCGCTTCCCGACGCCGCCGGCCAGCGCCGGCCTGGTCAAGTCGGGTGGCTTCGCGCAGCTGAACGAAGAAGCCTTCCTGCGCGACTTCGCCGGCGACCTGCCCGCCGAGCGGGCCCGCGTGCTCTACGCATTGCAGGGCCGCATCGCCGACACGCTGTTCGCGTCGCGCACCAGCGCCGCGGCCTGGCGCAGCAAGCCGTCGTGGTACGCCATCACGACGCAGGACCGCACCACGGCGCCGGAGCTGCAGCGCTTCGTCGCCGCGCGCATGAAGGCGCGCACGATCGAGCTGGCGTCCAGCCACCTGTCGCTGATCAGCCATCCCCGCGAGGTCGCAGACCTGATCGTCACCGCCGCGACCGATGCGGCGGCACGCTCCTAGCGCACCCGAAAACGGCCTGTCTCCATCGCCTGCCGGCGCAACGCGTGAACTTGTTCGCCGAATAAGCTGGCAAGGTCGGTGCGTCGCCGACTAAGCTGGACGCCGGACAAGGGATGCGTATCGCTTCGAACGACATCCCGTTCCATTGCTGTTGGAGACATCGGATGAAACAGAGCATCGCCATCCTGGCGCTGACCTTGGCGGCCGCACAGGCCGCCTGGTCGCAGGACATCGTGGTCGGCCAGTCGGTCGCCCTGAGCGGACCCAACGCCGACATCGGCCGCGACATGCGCGACGGCGCGCTCGCGGTGTTCGCCAAGGCCAATGCGGGCAACGCGCTGCCGCACAAGATCCAGCTCGTGACGCTGGACAACGCCAACAACCGGCAGCGCGCACTCGAGAACACCCAGCAGCTGGTGGCCCAGAACGGCGCGATGGTGCTGTTCGGCTACAACTCGGCCACCACCAGCATCGACTCGCTGCCGATCGCGGCGCAGAACAACCTGCTGTTCTTCGCGCCCTTCAGCGGCTCGGCCAGCCTGCGCAGCCACCCCAACGTCTTCACCATCCGCGCGTCGTACAAGGACGAGGCGGTCAAGATCGTCGAGGCCAAGCGCAGCGTCGGTTCGACCAAGGCGGTGGTGCTGCACTATGACGACGAGGTGGGCCGCAGCAACTACGAGACGGTCGCCAGTGCCTTCACCGAAGCGAACATGCCGAAACCGAAGGGCGTGGCGGTGAAGCGCGGTGCGCCGCTCGACGCGGCCGCGATCGACGCGCTGCTCAAGGACGCGCCGCACTACGTGCTCGCCACCACGCAGTACGGCGCGGTCAGCGACTTCCTCAAGGTGTCCACCGACAAGGGCACGCCGGTGCCGGTGGCGGCGCTGTCGTTCGTGAACCCGGACGAACTGGCCGAATCGGTCGGGGGCCTCGCGCGCGGCACCATCGTCGCGCAGGTGATCCCGTCGCCACGCCCGTCCAACCAGGTGTCGGTGCCGCTGGTGAAGGAATGTGCCGAGGCCTTGAACGCCCTCAACGGCGCCAAGCTCAACTACACCTCGCTCGAGTCGTGCATCGCCGCCAAGACGCTCGTCGCGGCGCTGAAGAAGGCCGGCTCCAAGCCAACCCGCGAAGGCATCCTGCAGGCCATGGGCTCGTTGGGCCGGGTCGACCTGAACGGCTATGCGCTCACCTACTCGCCGACCAGCCACCACGGCAGCAACTGGGTCGAGCTGACCATCCTGTCGCGCGGCAACCGCTTCGTGCAGTAGCCCCCGAACTCCAGGTCCGGAAACGGCCAGCGCCCGCGGCCGCGGGCGGCCACGATGCGGCTTCGATCACCACGAGCCGCACCATGCACACCTTCCAGCTGACCGCCCTGCCCGCCGCCCCGTTCGCGGCGCTGTTCGACCTCTCGGACGACGTGCTCGCCGCGCACCACCATGCGCAGCGCTGCATCGCCACCGAAAGCAGCGGCTACCCGTGCCGCGTGAGCCTGCAGGATGCCGCGCAGGGCGAGGAGTTGCTGCTGCTGCCCTACGAGCACCAGCCGGCCGCCTCGCCCTACCGCGCCTCGGGCCCGATCTTCGTGCGGCGCGGCGCCGCGCAGCGCCGGCTGCCCGCCGGCGAGTTGCCGCCCTACCTGACGCAGCGCCTGCTGTCGGTGCGCGCCTACGACGCGGCCGACCTGATCGTCGACGCGTCGGTGCGCGAGGGCGCCGAAGTGGCCGGCGAGATCGCGCGCCTGTTCGGCAACCCCGCGGTCGCCTACCTGCACCTGCACTTCGCGAAGCGCGGCTGCTTCGCGTGCCGCGTCGACCGCGTCAGGACTTGAAGAACGCCAGCAGGTCCGGGTTGATGAGTTCCGGGTGCGTCGTGCACATGCCGTGCGGCAGGCCCGGGTAGACCTTCAGCGTGCCCTGCTTCAGCAGCTTCACCGACAGCAGCGCCGAATCGGCGATCGGCACGATCTGGTCGTCGTCGCCGTGCATCACCAGCGTGGGCACGTCGATCTTCTTCAGGTCCTCGGTGAAGTCGGTCTCGGAGAAGGCCTTCACGCAGTCGTGGTGGGCCTTGATGCCGCCCATCATCCCCTGCAGCCACCAGTGCTGGCGAATGCCTTCGGAGACCTTCGCGCCGGGCCGGTTGTAGCCGTAGAACGGCAACGTGATGTCGCGGTAGAACTCGGCGCGGTTGTTGGCCACGCCGGCGCGGATGCCGTCGAACACGTCCATCGGCAGGCCCTGCGGGTTGCTGGCGCTCTTCACCATCACCGGCGGCACCGCGCCGATCAGCACCGCCTTCGCGACGCGCTTGCTGCCGTGGCGGCCCAGGTAGTGCGCCACCTCGCCGCCACCGGTCGAATGGCCGACGTGGATCGCATCGCGCAGGTCCAGGGCCTCGGTCAGCGCGGCCAGGTCGTCGGCATAGTGGTCCATGTCGTTGCCGTCCCAGGTCTGCGTCGAGCGGCCGTGGCCGCGGCGATCGTGCGCGATCACGCGGTAGCCGCGGGCCAGGAAGTACAGCATCTGGCCGTCCCAATCGTCCGATGACAAGGGCCAGCCGTGCGAGAACACGATGGGCTGGCCGTGGCCCCAGTCCTTGTAGAAGATCTGGACGCCGTCCTTCGTGGTGAGGGTGTTGGAGCCGGTGTTGGTTTTCATGGCTGTTGTCCTTCCTGGTTGGGTGTGGGTGGGGTGCGCCTGGGAACGATTCCATCGCGCGACGATTGTGCAAGCACGACCCCTGCCAGGCGTGTGACAGTGGTGTCGATTTCATTCACGGCACATGGCGCGCCAACGGTTTCAGGTTCTAGAGTCGCGGCCCACACCGTCAGGGAGACGCGCATGGCCTCGCTCAGCTTTCAGTCACTGTGGCAGAACTACCCGCACGCGCATGCGGTGACCGATGCCGGCACCGGCGCCAGCGCGACACGCCTGGCGCGGGCGCTGGCGATGTGCGGCATCGCGACGCCGTTCCACCGCCGCAACCTGGGCGAAGGCGCGGCCGGCAGCGTGCAGGCGCTGGCGCGCTGGTTGTCGCCGGGCTGCTTTCCCGGTTGCCCGGGTGCGCAAAGCTGCCCGGGCGACGAAGCCCTCGATCGCCTGCAGGGCCGCAGCGGCATCGTGCTGATCGAGAGCCGCTGGCAACCGCCTGGGGCCACCGCGCTGCGGTCCGAAGGCCACCTCGACCTGTGGAACGGCTCGCAGATGACGATCGGCACCAGTTGGCTGCGCACGCACCTGGGCATCACCTGGGAAGGCACCTGGACCGGGCGCCGCGGCGTTGAGCGCGTTCGCTTCTGGGAACTCGCGTGAAGCCGCGCCATGCGGCGCGCTCAGACCTCGACCACCACCTTGCCTTGCGCACGGCCCTCTTCCACCCGTTGGTGCGCCTGCAGCGCCGTGTCCAGCGTGAAGCGGCACGCGTCCACCCGCGGCCGCAACTGCCCGGCATCGGCCAGCGCGGCGGCCTGCTGCAGGATGCGGCCGTGGGCCGCGCGGCAGCGGCCGGTCAGCATCGGCAGCAGCGTGAAGACGCCCGAGTAGGTGGCGGCGCGGAACGACAACGGCGCCAGCTTGTGCGTGCCCCAGCCGAGCGCGCTGACGACGTGCCCGCCATGGCGCCGCACCGCGTCGAACGATGCGTCCAGCGTGGCCCCGCCGACGGTGTCGAAGACCACGTCGAAACCTTCGCCGCCGGTGTGCTGCGCGACGTAGTCGTCGACGCCCGTGGTCGTGTGGTCGATCGGCGTCGCGCCGAAGCCGAGCACCGTGTCGAACTGGTCGGGCCGCACCGTCGCGAACACCTGCGCGCCGCGCGCCCGGGCGATCTGCAGCGCGACGTGGCCGACGCCGCCGGAACCGCCCTGCACCAGCACGCGGTCGCCGGCCGCCGTGCGCGCCCGGTCGACCAGGCCCTCCCAGGCGGTGATCGTGACCAGCGGCAGCGCCGCGGCCTCGCGCATCGACAGCGCGGCCGGCTTGATCGCCAGCAGGTCGGCATCGACCGCCGCGTACTCGGCCAACGAGCCCTGCAAGCCGCCGACGCCGCCGGTCAGGCCGTACACCTCGTCACCGGGCCGGAAGCGGTCGACACCCGGCCCGACCTCGGCCACCACGCCGGCCAGGTCCATGCCCAGCACGGCCGGCAACGGGTGCCGCGCATGGGCGGCGTTGCCGGCGCGGATCTTGGTGTCCAGCGGGTTCACGCCGCTGGCGGCGATGCGCACCAGCACCTGGCCCGGACCGGCCACCGGCCGCGGGACTTGCCTCGAATGGAACGGGCCGCCGGTGGTCTCGAGGACCAGCGCGCGCATCGAAGGGGTCGACATCTGAAGCTCCTTGGGATTCGAAGGCTCGATTGTTGGACCCTCAGAAATGAAAGTACATTGACAGGATTGAACGCCAGTCATGCGTTCTTGAATGGATCCGCCCATGGAATGGAGCGACATCAAGGTCTTCCTGGCGATCGCCCGTGCCGGCTCGCTGGGCGGTGCGGCCCGGGCCACCGGCCAGAGCCAGCCGACGATGGGGCGGCGGCTGCGCGCGCTGGAGGCGAGCGTGGGCCAGGCGCTGTTCCAGCGCGGCCGCGACGGCTTCACGCTGACGGACGAAGGTGCGGCCGTGCTGGCGCATGCCGAACGCATCGAGGACGAAGCGCTCGGCTTCGAACGCCAGCTGGCCGGCCAGGCGCAGCAGCTGCAGGGGCTGCTGCGCGTGTCGTCGTCCGACTGGTTCGGCGTGCACATGCTGACGCCGGTGTTCGCCGAATTTGCCGGCGCCCATCCGCAGGTGACGATCGAGCTGCTGACCGATGCGCGGCTGTTCAGCCTGGCGCGGCGCGAGGCCGACCTGGTGTTCCGCATCCGGCCGTTCGACGATGCCGACGTGGTGCAGCGCCGGCTGATGACGGTGCCCTACGGCCTGTACGCCGCCGAGGGCAGCCGGCGGCCGGTGCAAGGCGACGGCACGGGGCACGCGCTGATCACGCTGGACGCGGCCTACCGCGATTTTCCGGACGCGGCCTGGCTGGAGACGGTGCTGCCGAACGCGCGCATCGCGTTCGGCAGCAACAGCCGCGAGGCGCAGGCGAAGATGTGCGCCGCCGGTGTCGGGCTGGCGGTGCTGCCGCGGCCGCTGGGCGACGGCCTGGCCGGGCTGGAGCGGATCGAGTTCGATCCTGCGCCCCCGAGCCGCGAGGTGTGGATCGGCTACCACCGCGACCTGCGCCGCCTGGCGCGGCTGCGTGCACTGGTCGAGCTGACGGTGCTGCAGCTGGCCAACTGACACGCGCCATCCTCAATCGTGAGGATGCGCAGCCACGGGCAGGCTTGCTAGAAAGCGCGATGGTCCCTGCCGTGCCGCAACCGGACACCCCCATCCGGGGGCCCGCTTCCTGCGGATTGGCTCCGTGACCGACCGGCCGAAAAATACATCCATGCAAACGCTCTCACCCGTGTTGGACCGCCAGACCTGGATCGACCAGGTCAGCGCGGAGCTGATCTCCGCTTCGAAGCTGATGAGCCCGACCATGGCGGCCGGCTTCGCGGCCGACCTGTGGCCCGCCTGGGGCCACCTGCCGCCGGTGGCGGCGACGCAGTATTTCCTCGATCCGGCCGTCGAGTACCCGTCGACGTTCTGAGCGCTTTCGTAAGGTCCTGCCGGCCGGCCGCGACCCATGCGGCCGACCCCGAGGAGCTTGCGATGCCTGCCGTCATTCCCCACCGCGCCGCGATGGCAACGCTGATCGCCGGCAGCCTGCTCGCCCCGACCGCGTTCGCCGCCACGGCCTGCTTGGCGCAGAGCCCGGCCGCGGCCGCCACCGTCATCGAGCTGTACACCTCCGAGGGGTGCAACTCCTGTCCGCCCGCCGACCAGTGGCTGTCGCGCGTGAAGGCCCGGCCCGGCGTGGTCGCGCTCGCCTTTCACGTCGACTACTGGGATCGCCTGGGCTGGGCCGACCGCTTCGGCAGCCCGGCCCACACGCAGCGGCAGCATGCGCAGGCCGCGCTGAACGGCGCGCGTTTCGCCTACACGCCGCAGGTGGTCGTCGACGGCGTCGACCGCAAGGACTGGCCGGTGCCTGCGTCGCAATGGCTGTTGTCGCGGCGACCCGTCGCGCCGGTGGCCCTGACGCTGGCATGGGAGGGCTCGGCGCTCAGCGCCACCGTCCAAGCCGCACCCGGCGCGCCTTCCCGGCTTGCCGCCTACTGGGCCGTGACGGAGAACGGCCACGTCAGCGCGGTCAAGGCGGGAGAGAACGCGGGCGTGACGCTGAAGCACGACGAGGTGGTGCGCGAGTACGTGCCGGTGCCCGCCTGGGCCGCGCAGCCCGGTGCGTCGGTGCCGCTGCGGTTCACCCCGGCCACCGCGCCCGATGCGCAGCATCCTCGCGAAGTGACGCTGGTGGTGGTGGACCCGGCCACCGGCCGCCCGCTGCAGGCACTGAAGCTGGGGTGCTGAACCGGGCCGAAACCCCCGCGGGTCGTCATCACCCGCCGGTCTTGTTCGGGTTGCGCCACGCGCGCTCGAACGGCAGCCGCCACGCATGCGGCGCGATCAGCTGGTGGACCGACTTCGGCCCCCAGGAGCCCGGCGGGTACAGGCGCACCGGCGGCGCCGCCTCGAGCAAGTGCGTCGACACCTGCCACAGCCGCTCGATGCCCTCGGCCGTCGTGAACAGCGTGCGGTCGCCGCGCATCGCGTCGAGGATCAAGCGCTCATAGGCTTCGAGCACGTCGCCGATCAGCCCGGTGTCGTGCATCGCGAACTGCAGGCTCAGCTTGTCCAGCCGCATGCCCGGGCCCGGGCGCTTGCCGTAGAACGACAGCGACATCTTCGACGCGTCGGCGAGGTCGAAGGTCAGGTGGTCGGGGCCCTGGGCGCCGACGCCGGAGCCGGGCGGAAACATGCTCTTCGGCGGCTCGCGGAAGGCGATCGAGATGATGCGCTGGCCCTCGGCCATGCGCTTGCCGGTGCGCAGGAAGAACGGCACGCCGGCCCAGCGCCAGTTGTCGATGAAGCACTTGAGCGCGATGAAGGTCTCGGTCTCGGATTCGCGGTCGACCCCCGGCTCCTCGCGGTAGCCGGCGTACTGGCCGCGCACCACGTCGCCGGGCTGGATCGGCAGCATGCTGCGGAAGACCTTGTTCTTCTCTTCGCTGATCGGTGCCGGCTCCAGTGCGGTGGGCGGCTCCATCGCCATGAAGGCGAGGATCTGGAACAGGTGCGTGACCACCATGTCGCGGTAGGCGCCGGTCTGCTCGTAGAAGCCGGCGCGCGTGCCCAGGCCCAGCGTCTCGGGCACGTCGATCTGCACGTGGTCGATGAAGTTGCGGTTCCAGATCGGCTCGAACAGTCCGTTGGCAAAGCGGAACGCGAGGATGTTCTGCGCCGGCTCCTTGCCGAGGAAATGGTCGATGCGGAAGATCTGGTCTTCGGCGAAGGTCTCGTGCAGGCGCGCGTTCAGCTGCACCGCGCTTGCGAGGTCGGTGCCGAAGGGCTTCTCCATCACGATGCGCGAGCGCTCGACGAGGCCGGCCTCGCCCAGCATCTGCACGGCCGACAACGCCGCGCTCGGCGGCACGCTCAGGTAGTGCAGGCGGCGCGTCTCGCCGCCCAGCGCCTGCTCGGCGGCGGCCACGGCGGTCTTCAGCGCCGCGGGGCCGGCCGCGAGCGGCACGTAGTCGAGGTTCTGCGCGAAGGCGGCCCAGTCGGCGTCCTTGACCTTGCGGCTGGCGAACTCGTCGAGCGCCGAGCGGGCGGCGCTGCGGAACGCCGCGGCGTCGATGTCGTCGAGCGAGACGCCGATGATGCGGCAGCCGGGGATGAAGCCGGCGCTCGACAGGTGGTACAGGCCGGGCAGCAGCTTGCGGCGCGCGAGATCGCCGGTGGCGCCGAACAGCACGACGACTTGCGGGAAGCGGGGGCCGACGCCGGGGGCGATCTTTGCCATGGGAGGGGATCCTTCGGTCGACGCGGATGGCGCCGCAGCTTGCCACAGGCGGGCGTGAACACCAATTGAGGGCGTGGCGTGGCCCTAAACTGCCGCTTCGTCAGGATCGCGCGATGCGCACACCCTGCTGATCCGGGCACTCCATGAACGCCACCATCCCCCTCCCCGACCGCCGCTTCGCCGCCTTCCTGTTCGACATGGACGGCACCCTCCTCAGCTCCATCGCCGCCGCCGAACGCGTGTGGGCCGCGTGGGCCCGGCGCCACGGGCTGGACGTGGCGGCCTTCCTGCCGACCATCCATGGCCAGCGCTCGGTCGAGACCGTGCGGCGCCTGGGTTTGCCGGGGGTCGATCCACAGGCCGAGGCGGATGCGATCACGCGCGCCGAGATGGACGACGTGGACGGCATCGCGGCCATTGCCGGCGCGGCCCGGTTCGTCGCAGGGCTGCCGGCCGACCGCTGGGCCATCGTGACCTCGGCCCCGCGCGACCTGGCGCTGCGCCGCCTGGAGGCAGCAGGCCTGCCGCAGCCGCCGCTGATGGTCACGGCCGAGGACGTCGAGCGCGGCAAGCCGGCACCGGACTGCTTCCTGCTGGCGGCGCGCCGCCTGGGCGTGGCGATCGAGGACTGCCTGGTGTTCGAGGACGCTCCCGCCGGCATCGCCGCCGCCGAAGCCGCCGGCGCGTCGCTGGTGGTCATCGGCGCAACGCACGCCCATCCGATGACGACGCCCCACCCGCTGATTCGCGGCTACGACACCCTGCGCTGGGGTGCCGATGCGCAAGGCACGCTGCACGTGCGGGCGCCGGGCTGACGCGGGCATACTGCGCCGATGCACCGCATCAAATGGGCCCTCATAGGCGGCCTGAGCTTCCTGCTCGTCGCCTGGTTCGCCTACCGCCAGGGGCTGCACCACTGCCCGGCCTGCGCCGAGATCGACCGTGCGCAGGTGCTGTCCGAGCTGATGGTGCCGGCGCAGAAGCTGATCCTGGTCGAGGCGAGCAGCCAGCAGCGCGTCAACTGGACGCTCAAGAGCGGCTGGCCGCGCATGGCCGAGCTGCTGCACTTCCTGAGCTTCAACAACATCAACAAGGAATCGACCGGCACGCTGAGCTACGAGACGCACTATGCCTACGGCTACGACCTCGCCAAGCGCGGCACCTGGTCGCTGGCGAAGGCCGCGAACGGCGGGCTGCTCTTCAAGGCCCCGCCGGTGCAGTTGGTGGGCTGCCCGTCGGTGCTGACGCAGAGCTTTCGCTTCGAGACGCTCGAGAAAGGCGTGTTCGTCGACGAGTACGCGCGGCAGAACGAGGTGCTGGTCTATGCGACGGCGCTCGCGCTGAGCCAGGCGCACGACCGGCTGCGCACGCCGGCCACGCACGAGCAGATGAAGCTGGCGGCCGACAAGGAATTGAAGTCGCTGCTGATCTCGCTGGCGCAGCCGTTGGGCCTCGCGATCAGGCCGGAGCAGATCGCGGTCGAGCCGATGGATGCGCAACAGGTGTCGACTCCGGCCGTCTGGGCGCCGCGGATCGACGCGGCCGGCGTGCCGGATGCGGCGACGCTGAAGATGCTGAAGGATGCCGGCTGTGCATCCTGAACCGGCGATGACCGAGCCCTTCGTCGAAACCTACCGCGGCCACGAGCTGCGCTTTGCGCCGACGCCGCTGGTGGGGGGCGGTTTCGTGGCGAGGCTGCAGGTCAGCCACTGCTTCGGCGCACACCGCGACGAGTTCACGGTCGACGTGGGCGCCGTCGTGTTCGAGGCGCAAGACCAGGCGGCGCTCCACGCACGGCGCATCGGGCGCACGTGGGTGGACGACAGGCAATGATTCCCGGCCGACAACGAGGACCATCATGTTCCCAACCGACGTTCTTCTCACCTACCTTGCGGCCTGCCTGGTCGTCGTGATCTCGCCCGGCCCGGACAACATCCTGGCCGTCAGCCGCGGGCTCAGCCAGGGCCGGATGGCCGCATTCCTCTCCTCGACGGGCGCCGGCCTGGGCATCATGTTCCACACGGTCGCGGCGACGCTCGGGCTGTCGCTGGTCATCCAGGCGTCGCCGCTCGCCTTCTGGGCCGTCAAGCTGCTCGGCGGGCTCTACCTGCTGTGGCTGGGCTGGAAGGCCCTGTCGGCCCGCGACCTGATCTCGTTCGAGCCCAGCGCGCGGCAGTCGCTGCGCAAGGTGTTCCTGACGGGCTTGCTGTCCAACGTGCTGAACCCGAAGCCGGGCCTGTTCGTCCTCGCGTTCCTGCCGCAGTTCGTCAGCGCGGCGCGCGGCTCGGTGACGCTGCAGATGCTGGCCTACGGCGCGATCTTCGCGGTGCTGACGGCGTGCATCTTCACCGTGCTCGGGAGTTTCGCTTCGAGGCTGTCGGCATGGCTCAAGGGCCATCCGAGGTTCGGCACCGGCTTGAACGTCGGGGCGGGCCTGACCTTCGTCGCATCCGGCTTGTCCGTGCTGGCGCTCAAGCAGCGTGCCTAGAGAAGGAGCAGGCCGATGAAACGCTGGCTGGGTGCCGCGCTGGACTACCTGCCGCGCTGGCTGGAACACCAGATGCGCGTGAGCGAGCAACCCGGTTGCGCGATCGCCGTCGCGCTCGACGGCAAGCTGGTGCTGGAGCACGCCTTCGGGCACGCGAACCTGGCGCGTGGCACCGTGTTGACGCCGCAGCACCGGTTCCGCGTCGCGTCGCACTCGAAGAGCTTCACGGCGGCCGCGATCCTGAAGCTGCGCGAGGCGGGCCGCCTGCAGCTCGACGACCCCATCGGCCGCCATGTGCCGGGCCTGCACCGCGACGTCGCCGCGGCGACGCTCGCGCAGCTGCTGTCCCACACGGCCGGGCTGGTGCGTGACGGCACTGATGCCGGCCAATGGCACGACCGGCGCCCCTTCCTCGACGAGGCCGAGCTTCGCGCCGACCTGGCCGGCGGGCTGGTGATCGCCGCCCAGACGCGGCTGAAGTACTCCAACCACGGCTACGGCCTGCTGGGCCTCGCGATCGAATCGGTCACCGGCGAGGCGTACGGCGATTGGGTGCGGCGCGAGCTGATCGTGGCGGCCGGCCTCGAAGCGACCTCGCCCGACGCGCCGATCGACGACCAGCCTTTCGCGAACGGCCACAGCGCGAAGTGGCCGCTGGGCCGGCGCGTGGTGATCGCCGGCGACAACCCGACGAATGCGCTGGCCGCGGCCACCGGTTTCGTCAGCACCGCGGGCGACCTGGTGCGCTTCTTCTCCAGCCTGTCGCCCGGCGCGAAGCGCAGCGTGCTGTCCAAGGCCAGCCGCCGCCTGATGTGGCACCGGCAGTGGCCCGATCCGCATTCGAGCCTGAACCGCTGGTACGGCCTGGGCACGATGTGCGGCTCGCTGGCCGACTGGGAATGGTTCGGCCACACGGGCGGCTTCCAGGGCACGCTGACGCGCACCGCCTGCGTGCCGGCCCAGGGCCTGGCGGTGAGCATCCTGACCAACGCGGCCGACGGCCTGTCCAACACCTGGGTCGATGGGGCCTTGCACGTGCTGCGCGCGCACGCCCTGCACGGCGCGCCCTCGAAGCGCGCCGCCGCCTGGTCCGGCCGCTGGTGGACGCTGTGGGGCGCGAGCGACCTGCTGCCGATGGACGGCAAGGTGTTGATCGCGAACCCGGCTTTGCCCAACCCGATGCTGGACGCCACCGAGTTCGTGCCCGAGAGCCGCGGGTCGGGCCGCATCACGCTGGCGGGGGCGTTCGGCAACCACGGCGAGACGGTCCGGCTGCGGCGCGATGCGGGCGGCGTGGCCGGCGAGTTCTGGCTGGGCGGCACGAAGATGCTGCCGGAGCGGAAGGTGGCGAAGGAATTGGCGGGGCGTGAGGACAAATCGCGCGGTCCAGTTTGAAATCACCAGCGGCGATCTCAAACGTTGGACGCCGGGACGCCTCGCAACGAGCAGTCCGTAGCCCGGATGCCAATCCGGGTTGTTCGCAAGAATCCACTGGTTCGGCAAAGGCGCGCCCCAGCCTGCCCGCCCGCGGCTTTGCTCGCGCAAGCGCAGCCACCCGGATTGGCATCCGGGCGACGAGTCAGCCTGCCGCCCGCAACGCCGCCTTCAACTCCTCCCCCAGCTCCGGCTTCTGCGCGAACGGATCCGTCGGGTTGCGCGGCGTCATGATGTCTTCCAGCCGCACCTGCACGCTGGCCAGGCTCTTCGGGTGGCTGAAGATGTAGAAGCGGTCGTCCGCCACCGCGTCGAACACCATCTGCGCCACGTCGGCGGCCGTCAGCTTGCCGCTGGTCACCGCCTTGTTGCTCATCGCCTGCGCGATCAGCTGGCTCTTCGTCGGCTTGGCCGCGCCGTCGCGCATCTCGGCCGGCCGGTTGCGGTGGCTCTGGTGGATGCCGGTCGGCACGAAGAACGGGCACAGCACCGACGCGCCGACCTGGTCGGTCACCAGCCGCAGGTCCTGGTACAGCGTCTCGCTCATCGCCACCACCGCGTGCTTGGTGACGTTGTAGACGCCCATGTTGGGCGCGCACACCATGCCGGCCATCGATGCGGTGTTGACGATGTGGCCGCGCCACGCCGGGTCCTTCTTCGCGGCCGCCAGCATCATCGGCGTGAAGACGCGCACGCCGTGGGCCACGCCCATCAGGTTCACGCCCACCACCCACTCCCAGTCCTTCAGCGAGTGCTCCCAGATCAGCCCGCCCGCGCCGACGCCGGCATTGTTGAAGACGAAGCTCGGCGCACCGAAGCGCTCGAAGGTCGCCGCCCCCAGCGCCTCGACCTCGGCCGCCTTCGCGACGTCCAGCCGCTGCGACAGCACCTGCGCGCCCAGCCCGCGGATCTCGGCGGCGGCCGTCTCCAGCGCGTCCTGCTGCACGTCTGCCATCACCACGTTCATGCCCAGCCGGGCCGCGATGCGCGACGCCTCGAGGCCGAAGCCCGAGCCCGCGCCGGTGATGACGGCCGTGCCGCCCTTGAAGTTCTTCATGTCGTCTCCGTCGAAAGAATCTTGAGCTGGTAGCCGATGCGCGGGAAGTGCACGTGCAGCAGCCCGCCGCGCGCGTCGCGCCGCTCCAGCACCACCTCGTTCGCGTTCAGCCCGACCAGCGTGCCGGCCACCGGGTCGGGCGCGTAGTCGGTCGGCATCACCGTCACCGCGGCGCCCGCATCGAAGCCCAGCCCGGCCTCCACCTGCACCGGCTGGTGCCCGCTCGCCTGCGCCGCGATGTCCAGCGCGTCCGCGCTGGTCATCTTCTCCGAGCTGCCATGCCCGAAGGCCGCGACCCGCTCGTACCAGGCGATCAGCTTCGGGAACGGCGCCAGGATCGTCGCCACCGGCGGCGCGCGGCGGATGTACCACAGCGACTGCGCCACCGAGAAATCGGCGATGCACGGCTGCGCACCCAGCAGGAAGGGCCGCCCGTCGGCCAGCTGCGATTCGAGCCAGCCGAAGTAGCTGCCCAGCTGCACCGCCGCATCGGCGGTCGTCACGCGCCGCATGCCGGCGGTCATCGCCGCGCGGTCGGCGCCGAAGGCCTTCAGGAACTCCACCGGCGCGCCCTCGAAGATGTGGGCCACGCCCGCCGGCTGCATCGTGTACGGGATGGCGGTCCAGAACAGCGTCGAATCGGCCCACTGCGCCACCAGGTGCTGCAGCTCGCCGGCCGCGTGCGGGTACAGCGGCGGCTTGGGCGCCAGGCCGTCGATCACGCGCGCCATCAGCGCGGTGTCGCACCAGATGTCGGCGCCGATCTGCAGGAAGGGCGTGCGCCGGTAGCCGCCGGTCAGCGCCACCACGTCGGGCTTGGGCAGCATCACCGGCACCTTGACCGAGCGCCACGCGAGGCCCTTGAAGCCGAGGATGAGCCGGATCTTCTCGGAGAACGGCGAGCCGTCGTAGTGGTGCAGGATCAGGTCATGCATGGGGATTCCTCGGCGCTCGCGGCGCAAAGATCACGCGCCAGGTGCTGCGCAGGTCGCGCACCTCGGCGTTGTGCAGCGCGCCCTTCTCCACCAGCAGGCGGTGCAGGCGCGGCAGGTGGTAGTGCGGGACGGCGGGGTACAGGTGGTGCTCCAGGTGGTAGTTCACATGGTGCGGGAAGAGCAGCGCGCGGCCCATCACGTTGGCGACACCACCGGTGGTCCGGTTGCTGCGCGCGGCCGTCAGCGGCGACGACAGGTCGGTGACGCCGCCGTGCTCCATGATCGCGCGCAGCCGCAGGATGGGCTGCAGCACCGTCAGCAGCGGCAGCATCCACAGCACCGCGTACTGCAGCAGGCCGCGCCCGCCGCCGAACGCCAGGCACAGCAGCGGTGCCGCCACCTGGAACGCCACCACCGCCCAGCGGTCGCGCCGCGCGCTGGCGCGCAGCTGCGGCGAGGTGTCGTCCAGCGGGCGCGCGGCCTTCTGCGTCACGTCGTTCAAGGCCGGCGCGCCGAAGAAGTAGGCGAAGGTCTTCCACGCGTTCCATCCGACGAGGTCCTGCCCGAGCTTCTTCCACAGGTACAGCACGCCGCGCGGGTAGCCGCCGTGGATGGCGGTGTCCGGGTCTTCGGCGGTGTACAGGTTGTTGTGGTGCAGCCGGTGGATCACGCGGTAGGTGCACATCGAGATGCCGCCGGCCATGCCGATCAGCCGGCCGACGGCGTCGTTCACACCGCGGTGGCTGAACAGCCGGTAGTGCGCCGACTCGTGCGCCAGGATGAACAGCCCGTGCTGGTGCACGCCGATCACCCCCACCGCCAGCACCGCGATCGCCCAGCCCCAGGGCTGGCCCCAGGTGAGCAGCGCCGCGGCCAGCGCGAGCGCGATGCTGCCGAAGGTGGTGAGCACCGCGCCCAGCGAACGCCAGTCGTTCAGCCGCGTCAGCGACGCGATCTCGTCGGCGTTCAGGATGCGGCGCGCCGCCGCATTGCCCGAGCCGGCCACGCGCGCCGCCGCGGTGCGCGGCGGCTCGATCGGCCGCAGGTCTTCGCGGAACTCTTCGCCCGCGACGGGTGCAGGAGAGGGATTCATCGCCAGGTCCTCCAATCGCTGTCGGCGTTCGATCCGCCGAAGCACTGTCGGTTCAGACCAGCTTCACCAGCTGCTTGCCGAAATTGTGGCCCTTCAGCAGGCCGATGAAGGCCTCGGGCGCCGCTTCGATGCCTTGCGCAACCGTCTCGCGGTACTTCAGCTTGCCGGTGGCCACCAGCGTGCCCAGCTCCTTCAGCGCCTCGGGCCACACGCCCATGTGCTCGCTGACGATGAAGCCTTCGAGCTTCAAGCGCGATTGCAGGATCAGCTGCGGATAGGTCAGCGGGATCGGCTGCCCGTCATAGCCCGAGATCATCCCGCACAGCGCGACGCGGCCGAAGGCGTTCATGCGCGCCAGCACGGTGTTCAGCATCAACCCGCCGACGTTCTCGAAGTAGCCGTCGACGCCCCCGGGCGTGGCGTCCTTCAGCGCGGCATACAGCGCCTTCGGGTCGCGGTGCGCCTTGTAGTCGACACAGGCATCGAAGCCCAGCTCGTCGACCACGTAGCGGCACTTGTCCGGCCCGCCGGCGATGCCCACGGCGCGGCAGCCGCGCACCTTCGCGAGCTGGCCCACCGCGCCGCCGACCGCGCCGCTGGCCGCGCTGACGACGATGGTCTCGCCCTCCTTCGGCGTGCAGATCTTCACCAGCCCGTACCACGCGGTGACGCCCGGCATGCCGACCGCCCCGAGGTAGGCGGACAGCGGGATGTGCGTGGTGTCGACCTTGCGCAGCAGCCCGGGCTGGCCCGCATCGACCACGGCGTACTGCTGCCAGCCGCCCATGCCGACCACCTTGTCGCCGGCCTTGAAGCCGGGGTGGCGCGATTCGACCCCTCGCCGGCTGTGCCGCCGATCATCACCTGGTCCAGCGGCTGCGGCGCGGCATAGCTCTTCGTGTCGTTCATGCGCCCGCGCATGTACGGGTCGAGCGACAGGTAGTGGTGGCGCACCAGCACCTGGTTGTCGGCCAGCGCCGGCACCGGCGTCGAGACGAGGCGGAAGTTGGCGACCGTGGCTTCGCCGTCGGGGCGCGAGGAAAGGACGATCTGCTGGTTGGGGGTGGTCATGTCGTGTCTCCTGGTGTGCGGGTGTTCAATCGGAGGCATTCGAGCGGTGGATCTTGCGTCCCCCTGCCGGAAGCCCTTGCAGGTACTTGAAGGTGCCGCTGGCCGTGGCCAGCAGCTCGCCGCCGGCATCGACCACCGAGCCCTCGCAGAAGGCCAGCGAGGCGGTCGCGTGCAGCAGCCTGCCGCGCGCGACGATGCGCCCGAGGCCGGGGCGCATGAAGCTCGTCTTCATCTCGATGGTCACGACGCCGGTGCCGCCCGGCTGCCCGCCGGGCTTGATCGAGCTGCTGCGCGCGGCATGCGCCATCGCGACGTCGAGCAGCGTCATCGTGACGCCGCCATGCGCGACGCTCCACGAGTTGCACAGCTCGTCGCGCAGCGTCAGGCCGATCTCGGCCTCGCCGTTCTCGAAGCGCAGCAGCTCGAAGCCGAGTTGCTCGACGAACGGGATGTGGACCGGGAATTCCATCGTCAATGCCCGTGCACGGCGCTGACGCCGCCATCGATGGCCAGGATCTGCCCCGTGATGTGCTTGCCGGCGGCCGACGCGAACAGCAGCGCGGCGCCCTTCAGGTCGTCGTCGTCGCCGATGCGCCCCAGCGGCGCGCCGCTGGCCAGCGCCTCGACGCCCACCTTGGCCAGCGTGCCGGCCGTCATCTTGCTCGGGAACATGCCCGGTGCCAGCGCGTTCACGGTGATGCCGTGGCGGCCCCATTCGGCCGCCAGCGTGCGCGTGAAGTTGACGACCGCGCCCTTGCTGGTGCCGTAGGCGATGTACTTCATCGTCGACGGCGAGCCCGACAGCCCGGCGATCGACGCGACGTTGATGATGCGGCCCGACTGGCGCGGGATCATGCTGGCGCGCCCGATCGCCTGGCTCATCAGGAAGATGCTGCGGATGTTCAGGTTCATCACCTTGTCCCAGGCCTCCAGCGGGTAGTCCTCGGCCGGCGCGCCCCAGGTGGCGCCGGCGTTGTTGACGAGGATGTCGACCCGGCCCAGGCGCTGCATCGCTTCGTCGCAGACGCGCTGGATCTCGGCCGGCTGGCTCGCGTCGGCCGCCACCCAGCGGGTGTCGATGCCGCGCGCCTGCAGGTGGGCCGCGGCCTCTTCGAGGTCGGCCGCCTTGCGCGACGTGAGCAGGATCTTGGCGCCCGCCTCGCCCAGCGATTCGGCGATCTGCAGCCCGAGGCCGCGCGAGCCACCGGTGACCAGCGCGGTCTTGCCTTCGAGGCTCAGGAGGGTCTGGATCGGTGTGCTCATGCGGGTCTCCTAGTCGTTGTGGCGGTTCAGGGATTTGAAGAAGGCGTCGCTGTTGGTGTCGCGGCCCAGGAAGCGGCGCATCAGCTCGGCCGGCGCCACCTGGCCGCCCTGCGACAGCACCTGCTCGCGGTAGCGCAGCCCGGTCTCGCGGCTCAGCTTGTCGGCGGCGAACGCGGTGCGCAGGTCTTCCGCCAGCACCAGGCTCCACAGGTAGCCGTAGTAGCCCGAGGCATAGCCGGTCGCGATGTGCGAGAAGCCCGCAGGGAAGATGCTGCCCTTCACGTGGCCGAGCGGCGTCGCGCCTTCCATGCGCTGCCAGGTGGCGAGCGGCTCGGGCGCATCCTTCGCGTACAGCGCCAGGTCATAGCTCGCGTACAGGTGCTGGCGGGCCACCGCGATGCCCTTGGCAAAGTCGCGCGCCTTCGAGGCCCGCGCCACCAGGTCGTCCGGCGCCGGCTTGCAGGCCGGGCAGACCTCCTTGAACAGGGCCAGCACGCGCGAGTCGTAGACCCAGTCTTCCAACATCTGCGACGGCGCCTCGACGAAATCCAGCTGCACGTTGGTGCCGCCCTGCGACGCATGGCGGGTGTTCGACAGCAGCGCATGCATCGCATGGCCGAACTCGTGCAGCAGCGTCTCCAGCTCGTCGATGTTCAGGCCCTTGCGGTTGAAGTTGACCACCAGGCCGGCGGCCGGCGTGCGCTGCACGAGCGTCGAGGCGTTGCGGAAGCTCCAGACTGCCGCGTGGTTGTACTTGCCCTCGCGCGGGTACAGGTCGACGAAGAAGCTGCCGATCACCTTGCCGCTGGCGACGTCGCGCACCTCGAACGACTGCGCGTCGGGATGCCACAGCGGCTGCTTCAGCGGCTCGAACTGCACGCCGAACAGCTGGCCGGCGACGCGGAACACGAAGTCCAGGCTGGCCTGCGGCGGGAAGTAGGTGCGGAACTCCTCGGTGTCGAGCTGGAAGCGGTTGCGCCGCTCGCTCAGCGTGTAGTAGGTGACGTCCCAGCGGTTCACGGTGGTCGCGGCCACGTCCTGCTTCAGGTCGCGCGCCTTGGCCTCGCGCAGCATGCCGATGTCGGCCAGCTCGCGCTGCGCGACCGCGTCCTTGACCGTGCCCAGGAAGGCCTGCGCCGTGGCGGCGTTCTGCGCCATGCGGCGGCGCATCGAGAAGTCGGCATACGATTCCAGCCCGAACAGCTGCGCATACGCGCGGCGCAGCTGGCCCAGCTGCTGCAGCGTCTTCAGGTTGGCGCTGCCGCCCAGGCCCTGGAAGGCACGCCACATGCGCTCGCGCGTCTCGCCGCGTTTCGCGTTCTCGATCACGGCGTCATAGCTCGGGTAGTCGAGGCCGAACAGGTAGCGGCCTTCGGCGTCGCGCTGGCGGTCCTTCAGCGCCTCGGCCGGTACGCCGTCGAGTTCGGCGGCCGCGAACGCGACGCGGGTCTTGTCGTCGCGGATGCGGCGGTCGAACAGCTGGCCGAGGCGGGTGATCTCGTTGCCGAGCCGCTTCGCGCGGGCCTGCTTGTCGCGGCTCAGCGCGACGCCGGCGTCCTCGAAGGCATCCAGCGTGTCGCGCAGCAGGCGCTCGTCGATCGGGTCGGCCGGCTTCACCTGCTTCAGCAACGCGTAGATCTTCGCGTTCTGCAGGAAGCTGTTGCGAAAGGTCTGGTAGCCCAGGTCGCAGGCGTCGGCCGCATCGCGCACCGCCTTGTCGGGGTGCACCGCGTTCAGCAGCGACAGCGGGCCCATGGTGTCTTCGTAGCTGCGCACCATGCCGTCCAGTTCGACCAGCAGCGTGGTGGCGCCGGACGGCGGCAGGGCCTGCAGGCGCTTCTCGTCGGCGCGGGCACCGGCCAGCAAGGCCTTGCAGGCGGTGTCCACCTGGGCCGCGTTGCGGTAGGCGGGGAAGGCGTAGGACGGCGCAGCCGTCTGGGCGGCGGCGTTGCCGGTGGCCAGTGCCAAGGCCAGGAAGGTGATTCTGAGCATGGGGGCGAGATCAGGGATGGTTGATGTCGTGGTCGAGCACGTGACGCGTCTTGCGCATCGGCCCGAGTTGCGCAGCCACCGCCTTGTGGTGCGGGTGCTGCAGGTAGGCGTCGAGTGCGGCGCGGTCGGCGAAGCGCGAGACCAGCAGCACGTCGGCAGTGGCTTCGAGATCCGGCTGGCGGATGCCGACGTCGAACTGCAGCATGCCTGGCACGACGTTGTTGCAGCTGTCGAGCAGGGCCTTGAAGCGCGGTGCCTCGGCGGGGTCGTTCAGGCCCCACATCACGACGTGGTGGATCACGACGGGCTCTTCATGCGCGAGCGCACATAGATCAGCACCACGCCGATGGCGGCACCGATGCCGCCGATCACGACGAGGCTCCAGCCCAGCGGATCGTGCATGCGCTGCACGGACAAGCCCAGGCCGACCAGCAGCAAGCCGCCGTAGATCAGCACCCAGACCAGGGTTTCGACCGTCGAAGTCTTCATCGGGAGCAGGCCCGGCGTTCAGAACCAGGCATCGTTCATGGAACGGCAAGTATCGTCCCGTGTCTCGACCACCTTCAACCACGCGGGAATCTTCGGCAGTTCATAGTGGAAGAAGAAGCGCACGGCGGACAGCTTGCCCTGCAGCAGGTCATGGTCGCCGGTCCCCTGCTCCAGCCGGGCCTGGGCGCAGATCGCGACGTCCAGCCACACCCAGGCCAGCACCGTGTGGCCGAAGGCCTGCAGGTAGGGCGTGGCGTTGGCGAGCGCCTCTTCGGGCACGGCGGTGGCCCAGGCGGCCTTGGTCGCGTTGCCGAGCGCCTTCAAGGCCCCGGCCAGCGCGTTGGCGTGCGCCGCGAGTTCGGGCAGCAGCATCGCGCGCTGGATCGTCGCGTTGACCTTGCCGGCCAGCAGCATCAGGCCCTTGCCGCCGTCCATCACCACCTTGCGGCCCAGCAGGTCCAGCGCCTGGATGCCGTGCGTGCCTTCGTGGATCATGTTCAGGCGGTTGTCGCGCCAGTACTGTTCCACCGGGTAGTCGCGGGTGTAGCCATAGCCGCCCAGCACCTGGATCGCGAGGCTGTTGGCCTCGAGGCACCATTCGCTGGGCCAGCTCTTGGCGATCGGCGTCAGCATCTCCAGCAGCAGGCCGGCCTCGGCCGCCGGTTCGGGCGGTGCGGTGTGCAGCTCGTCGACCAGGCGGGCGCAGTACAGCTCGAGCGCGAGCGCGCCTTCGCAGAAGCTCTTCTGGGCCAGCAGCATGCGCCGGACGTCGGCGTGGCGGATGATGGGGATCTGCGGCTGGGTGGCATCCTTGCCGCCCGGGCCGATCGGGCGGCCCTGCGGGCGGCCGCGGGCGTACTCCAGGCTCGCTTCGTAGCCGGCGTAGCCCAGCATCGTGGCGCCCAGGCCGACGCCGATGCGCGCCTCGTTCATCATGTGGAACATGTAGCGCAGGCCTTCGCCGGGCTGGCCGACGAGGTAGCCGATGGCGCCGGCCGAGCCGCGCACCGCGTACTTGCCTTCGCCGAAGTTCAGCAGCGTGTTGGGGATGCCGCGGTAGCCGAGCTTGTGGTTCAGGCCGGCCAGCGCGACGTCGTTGCGTTCGCCGGTGAGCCGGCCTTCGGTGTCGACCAGTCGCTTGGGCACGACGAACAGCGAGATGCCGCGCGTGCCGGGCACCAGCGCGCCGTCGGGGCCGGGGATCTTGGCCAGCACCAGGTGCACGATGTTCTCGGCCAGCTCGTGCTCGCCGTTGGAGATCCACATCTTGTTGCCGCGCAGCCGGTAGCGCGGGCCGAGCGGGTCGGATTCGAAGTCGCTGCCGTCCGGCGTGGCACGCGTGACGATGTCGGACAGGCTGGAGCCGGCCTGCGGCTCGCTCAGACACATGGTGCCGAAGAAGCGGCCGCTGAACTCGTTCTTCGCGAACACCTCTTTCTGCAGCGGCGTGCCGTGCGCCATCAGCAGGTTGGCATTGCCGCTGGTCAGCATGCCGCCGCCGCCCATGCCGATGCCGCCTTTGGCGAAGAAGGCGTTGGCGGCCATCTCGATCACGCAGGGCAGCTGCATGCCGCCGATCTCGTAGTCCTGCGCCGCGGCCAGCATGCCGGATTCGACGTAGGCGCGCGACGCATCGTGCGTGGCCTGCGGCTGGATCACGCGTTCGCCGTCGAAGCGCGGTTCCTCGGTGTCGGTGATGCGATTGAAGGGTGCGAACTTCTCGCGCGCGATGCGTTCGCAGGTGTCGAGCACCGCGTCGAAGGTGTCGCGCGAGTGGTCGGCGAAGCGGCTGCGGTGGCGCAGGGAGTCGACCTGGAGCCAGTCGTACAGCAGGAAATCGAGTGTTTGTCGCATTCGTGCAGATCCTGTTTTCATTCGCCGATCAGCGCGTCGCGGTGGGTGGCGGGATGCGCTGGGGGCTCATGCTGGGGCCCCAGAAATCGCCCCCAGCGCATCCCGCCACCCCCCGCGCGGAACCGCCTGCTTGTGTCTTTTCCCCCCAACCAGCACGGTGGTGGTTGCAAAGGCGCGGGTGGGCAGGGTGGGGCGCCGGAGCTGGCTGCTTTCAAGGCCCGCGTGCGCCAGCACGCTTCGTGAAACTGACTTGTCGCCGACTGTTTGACCACAGCGAGCGCAGCGAGCGGCGGGAGTTTCGGCGACGGGCCTTGAAAGCAGACAGCGCAGGGGAGTCATCGCCCGCCGGGGCGAGGACCGCCCCATCCGGCGCGCCCCAGCCTGCCCACCCGCGCCTTTGCCGCGCAAAAGACACAACTCACAGCACCTCGAAGACACCAGCCGCGCCCATCCCCCCGCCGATGCACATCGTCACGCACACTCGCTTGGCACCACGCCGCTTGCCCTCGATCAGCGCATGCCCCGTCAGCCGCTGCCCGCTGACGCCGTACGGATGCCCGACCGCGATCGCCCCGCCATTGACGTTCAGCCGGTCCATCGGAATCCCCAGCGTGTCGGCGCAATACAGCACCTGCACCGCGAACGCCTCGTTCAATTCCCACAGGTCGATGTCCTGCACCGTGAGGCCCAGGCGCTTCAGCACCTTGGGCACCGCGAACACCGGCCCGATGCCCATCTCGTCGGGCTCGCAGCCCGCCACCGCGAAGCCGAGAAACCGCCCCAGCGGCTTCAGGTTGCGCTGCTGCGCCAGCGTCTCGCTCATCACGACGCAGGCGCCGCCGCCATCGCTGAACTGGCTCGCATTGCCGGCCGCGATCACGCCACCCGGGATCGCCGGCTTGATGCCCGAGATGCTCTCGACCGTCGTGCCGTAGCGCAGCCCCTCGTCGACGCTGACCGTCACCTCCTTGCTGCGCAGCCCCATCACCGGATCGGCCACGCCGGCGATCACCGTGATCGGCGCGATCTCGTCGGTGAACTTGCCGGCATCCTGCGCCGCGCAGGCCTTCTGCTGGCTCGCCGCGCCGTAGGCGTCCATGCGGTCGCGCCCGATCTTGTAGCGCTTGGCCACCTGCTCGGCGGTCTGCAGCATGTTCCAGTAGATCTCCGGCTTGTGCTCGCGCAGCCAGGGGTCGACGATCATGTGCTTGTTGGCCTCGTTCTGCACGCACGAGATGCTCTCGACGCCGCCGGCCACGTACACGTCGCCCTCGCCGGCGATGATGCGCTGCGCGGCCATCGCGATGGTCTGCAGGCCGCTCGAGCAGAAGCGGTTCACGGTGACGCCGCTGGTCGTGATGGGCAGCCCGGCGCGCAACGCCACCTGGCGCGCGATGTTGCTGCCGGTCGCGCCCTCGGGCGTTGCGCAGCCCATGAGGACGTCGTCGACCTCGGCCGGCGCGATGCCGGCGCGTTCGACCGCCGCCTTGACGGCGTGGCCGCCCAGCGTCGCGCCGTGCGTCATGTTGAAGGCACCCTTCCAGCTCTTGGCCAGGGGCGTGCGGGCGGTGGAAACGATCACTGCATTGGTCATGGTGGTGTGCCCCTGATCAGGAGAAAGTCTTGCCTTCGGCGGCCAGGCGCGCCAGCAGCGGCGCCGGTTGCCAGAACTGCGCGTCGTCGTGCGGGTTCTGCGCGAAGCGCTTCATCGCCGCAGCCACGTTGAACAGCCCCACCGTGTCGGCGTAGCACATCGGCCCGCCGCGGTGCAGCGGGAAGCCGTAGCCGGTCAGGTAGACCATGTCGATGTCGCTCGCCCGCAGCGCGATGCCTTCCTCGACGATCTTCGCGCCCTCGTTGACCAGCGCATACACCAGCCGGTGCACGATCTCGTCGTCGCCGATCTTGCGCGGCTGGATGCCCAGTTCGGCGCGGTGCTTCTCGATCATGCCGTCGACCAGCGCGCTCGGGATCGCGTCGCGCTTGCCCGGCACGTAGTCGTACCAGCCGGCGCCGGTCTTCTGGCCGAAGCGGCCCATCTCGCACAGCAGGTCGGCGGTCTTGCTGTAGCGCAGGTCGGGCTTCTCCAGGTAGCGGCGCTTGCGGATGTACCAGCCGACGTCGTTGCCGRCCAGGTCGCCCATGCGGAACGGGCCCATCGCGAAGCCGAACTTCTCGACCGCCTTGTCCACCTGCTGCGGCGTGCAGCCCTCTTCCAGCAGGAAGCCGGCCTGGCGCGAGTACTGCTCGATCATGCGGTTGCCGATGAAGCCGTCGCACACGCCCGAGACGACGCAGGTCTTCTTGATCTTCTTGCCCAGCGCCATCACGGTGGCCAGCACATCCTTCGCGGTCTTCTCGCCGCGCACCACCTCCAGCAGCTTCATCACGTTGGCCGGGCTGAAGAAGTGCGTGCCGATCACGTCCTGCGGGCGCTTGGTGAACGACGCGATCCTGTTCAGGTCGAGCGTCGAGGTGTTGCTCGCCAGGATCGCGCCCGGCTTCATCACCTCGTCCAGCGTCTTGAAGACCTGCTCCTTCACGCCGATGTCCTCGAACACCGCCTCGATCACCATGTCGGCGTCCTTCAGGTCGGCATAGTTCAGCGTCGTGCTGAGCAGCGCCATGCGGGCGTCGAGCTTGTCCTGCTTCAGCTTGCCCTTCTTGACCTGCGCGTCGTAGTTCTTGCGGATGATCGCGACGCCCTTGTCCAGCGCCTCCTGCTTCATCTCCAGGATCACGACCGGGATGCCGGCGTTCAGGAAGTTCATCGCGATGCCGCCGCCCATGGTGCCGGCGCCGATGACGGCGAGCTTCTTCACGTCGCGCACCGGCGTGTCGGCCGGCACGTCGGGGATCTTGGTGGTGGCGCGCTCGGCCATGAAGGCATGGCGCAGCGCGCGGCTCTCGGGCGTCATCATCAGCGCGATGAAGGCCTCGCGCTCCTGCTTCATGCCGTCATCGAACTTCTTGTAGACCGATGCGGCAACGGTCTCGACGCACTGCAGCGGCGCCGGGAAGTTGCGCGACATCGCGCCGACGGTGTTGCGCGCGAACTGGAAGAAGGCGTCGGGGTTCGGGTGCTCGGCCTTCAGGTTTCGCACCAGCGGCAAGGGCCGCAGGCCCGCGACCTCGGTGGCGAAGGCGCAGGCACCGGCCAGCAGGTCGCCATCGATCATCTTGTCGAACAGCTTCTGGCCGGGCGCCATCGCGAGCAGTTCGCTCTTGACCGGCTCGCCGCTGACGATCATGTTCAGCGCGTTCTCGACGCCGATCACGCGCGGCAGCCGCTGCGTGCCGCCGGCGCCGGGCACCAGCCCCAGCTTCACCTCGGGCAGCGCGACCTGCGTGCCGGGCGCGGCCACGCGGTAGTGGCAGCCGAGCGAGAGCTCGAGCCCGCCGCCCATGCACACCGTGTGGATCGCGGCCACCACCGGCTTGGTGCAGGCCTCCAGCGCGAGGATCACGCTGAGCAGGTTCGGCTCCTGCACCGCCTTGGGCGAGCCGAACTCGCGGATGTCGGCCCCACCGGAGAAGGCCTTGCCGGCCCCGGTGATCACGATGGCCTTGACCTTGCCGTCGGCCTGGGCCTTGTCGAGCCCGTCGGTGATGCCCTTGCGCGTGTCGTAGCCGAGGCCGTTGACAGGAGGGTTGTCGAGCGTGATCACGGCAACGGGGCCGCGAAGTTCGTAGGTGGCGCTCATGCGATGTCCTCCGGGGTGGAGAGGTTGGAAATAGAACGATCGTTCGATTCTAGGAAGGAATCGTGGCGGGGTGATGTCTCGTCAGCGACAAAGGGCCCGGATTGGCATCCGGCTACACCTCGAGCCATTCCTTGCGAATATAGGCGTTGCACCGCAGGTCGGCCGGGCTGCCTTCGAAGACTATCCTGCCGTGGCCCATCACGTAGCAGCGCTGCGAGATCTCCAGCGCGATCGTCAGCTTCTGCTCGACCAGCAGCACCGACACGCCCCGCCGCTTCAGCTCGCCCAGGTACTGGGCCACCTGCTCGACGATCTTCGGCGCCAGGCCCTCGGTGGGCTCGTCGATCATGATCAGGTCGGGGTCGCCCATCAAGGTGCGGCACAGCGTCAGCATCTGCTGTTCGCCCCCGGACAGCACGCCGGCCTCGGTGTGCTGGCGCTCCTTCAGCCGCGGGAACATCGCGTACATGTCGTCGTAGGACCAGCGCGGCTTGCCCTTGCGGCGCTTCTCACCCAGCATCAGGTTCTGGTGCACGGTGAGCTTGGGGAAGATGTCGCGGTTCTCCGGCACGTAGCCGATGCCGGCGTGCGCGATCTCGAAGGCCTTCAACCCGAGCAGCYCGCGCTCGCGCCAGCGCACCGAGCCCTTGCCGTCCACCAGGCCCATGATCGCCTTCACCGTGGTCGAGCGCCCCGAGCCGTTGCGGCCCAGAAGGCTGACGATCTCGCCCGGCTGCACGTCCAGCGTCACGCCGTGCAGCACGTGGCTCTTGCCGTAGAACGCATGCAGGTTGTCGAGCTTCAGCATCGCATCAGGCCTCTTGAGCGTGGCCATGCGCCGCGAGGACGGAGCCGAGGTAGGCCTCCTGCACCTTCGCGTTCGCGCGCACCGCCTCCGGCACGTCGAACGCGATCACCTCGCCATACACCAGCACCGCGATCTTGTCGGCCAGGCCGAACACCACGCCCATGTCGTGCTCCACCGTCAGCAGCGTCTTGCCCTCCGTCACCTCGCGGATCAGCTGGATGAAGCGCGTCGTCTCGCTCTTGCTCATGCCGGCGGTCGGCTCGTCGAGCAGGATCACGCTGGCGCCGCCGGCGATGGTGATGCCGATCTCCAGCGCGCGCTGTTCGGCATAGGTCAGGTTCATCGCCAGCACGTCGCGCTTCTTGTCGAGCTTGATCATGCGCAGCACCTCGTCGGCGCGGTCGTTGGCATCGCGCAGGTCGGCCAGGAACTTCCAGAACGCGTAGCGGTAGCCCATCGCCCACAGCACCGCGCAGCGGATGTTCTCGAACACCGACAGCCGCGTGAACAGGTTCGACACCTGGAAGCTGCGCGCCAGGCCCAGGCGGTTGATCTCGTACGGCTTCAATCCGGCGATCGATTGCCCGTTCAGCCGGATCTGCCCGCTGCTGACGCCGAAACGCCCGCTGACCAGGTTGAACAGCGTCGACTTGCCGGCGCCGTTGGGGCCGATGATCGCGACGCGCTCGCCCGGCTTCACCTGCAGCGAGGCACCGCGGATGATCTCGGTCTTGCCGAAGCTCTTGCGGACGTCATCGAGTTCCAGCGCAAAGGGATAGCTGCTCACAAGGCTTCCCTTCGCTTGATCTCTTTCTCGATCTCCTGCTGCGTCTGGTCCCACTGGCGCTTGAACTCGCGCCGCGCCACCTCGAACATCGCGATGCCGATCGCCATCACGAACAGCGCGCCGAACCAGCTGTCCAGCCCTTGCACGTTCAGCGTGCCGCCCATGAAGCGCACGGTGGGCCCGAGCGCCGAGTTGAGCTGCAGGTGGTAGATCATCTCGACGATCGCCGCCGCGCCGGCCAGCGCCACCGCGCCGGTGCCGCCCAGCGCCAGGTACGAGCTGCCGAGCCGGCGCAGCTTGCCGAAGGCGGCCACGCGCAGGTTCATCATGATCAGGCTCGAGATGCCGCCGGGCGCGAACATCACCATGAACATGAAGACCAGGCCCAGGTAGATCTGCCAGGCCTTCGTGATCTCGGAGAACAGCACGAAGGCCAGCACCAGCAGCACCGCACCGATGATCGGCCCGAAGAAGAAGAACGCGCCGCCGAGGAAGGTGAACAGCAGGTAGCTGC
This sequence comes from Rhizobacter sp. P2_D12, assembly GCF_056404395.1. Taxonomy (NCBI): domain Bacteria; kingdom Pseudomonadati; phylum Pseudomonadota; class Betaproteobacteria; order Burkholderiales; family Sphaerotilaceae; genus Rhizobacter; species Rhizobacter sp. P2_D12. The sequence goes on from NZ_JBFUEB010000005.1 coordinate 83,686, forward strand.
CCGAGCGGAAGCCGCCCACTGAATCGGCCGTGACGATCTCGAAGTTCAGCGCCGTCAGCCCGCCGCCGATGCCGGCGAAGAAGCCGGCGATGACGAACGCCAGGTAGCGCACCACCTGCGTGTTGTAGCCGACGAACTCGACGCGCTCCGGGTTGTCGCGCACGGCGTTGAGCATGCGGCCGAGCGGCGTGCGCGTCAGCGCATACAGCGCGCCGGTGCAGACGAAGCAGTAGATCGCGATCAGGTAGTAGACCTGCACCTGCGGCCCGAAGGTGATGCCCGCCACCGCCTTGCCGACGACGCGGTTCGAGCTGACGCCGCCCTCGCCGCCGAAGAACTCGGGGAACATCAGCGCCATCGACGCGACCAGCTCGCCGACGCCCAGCGTGATCATCGCGAAGGTGTTGGCCGACTTCTTGGTGGTGACCCAGCCCAGCAGCGCCGCGACGCCCGCCCCGGCCAGGCCGCCGGCCAGCGGCACCAGGCTCATCGGCAACGGAAGCCGGCCGGCGCCGATCAGGTTCATCGCATGGATCGCGAAGAACGCACCCAGGCCGACGTAGACCGCATGGCCGAAGCTCAGCATGCCGCCCTGCCCCAGCAGCAGGTTGTAGCTGAGGCAGATGATGATCATGTAGCCCATCTGCGACAGCATCGTCATCGCCAGGCCGCTGGTGAAGACCAGCGGCGCCACCAGCAGCAGCAGCGCGAACGCGCCCCACACGACCCAGCGGCCGACGTTCCAGGGCTTGAAATGGACGGCCTGCGGCCGCGTCAGCACGGAGCTCATCCTTCGCGCGTCCCCATCAGGCCCTTGGGGCGGAAGATCAGCATCAGCACCAGCAGCAGGTAGGGCAGGATCGGCGCCACCTGCGAGATCTTCAGTTTCAGCAGCGGGTAGCCGAAGGTCTCGGGCGTGACCGCCATGCCGGCCCACTGCAGCGCGCCGAGCGCGGACTGGTCGAGCGCCACCGCGAAGGTCTGGATCAGCCCGATCAGCAGCGACGCGACGAAGGCACCGGCCAGCGAGCCCATGCCGCCGACCACCACCACCACGAAGATGATCGGCCCGACCGCGCCGGCCATGGTCGGCTCGGTCACGTAGGCATTGCCGCCGATCACGCCGGCCAGCCCGGCCAGTGCCGCGCCGCCGCCGAACACCCCCATGAAGACCAGCGGCACGTTGTGGCCCAGCGCCTCGGCCATCTCGGGGTGCGTCAACGCCGACTGGATCACCAGGCCGACGCGGGTGCGCGACAGCAGCAGCCACACCGACAGCAGCATCAGCAGCGCCACCCCCATCATGAAGGCGCGGTACAGCGGGAACTGCGTGCCGTACAGCGTGAAGAGCGGGCCGTCGAGCATCGCCGGCACGCGGTAGTCGACGGCCGAGCGGCCCCAGGTCAGCTGCACCAGCTCGAGGATCACGAACGACAGCCCGAAGGTGATCAGCAGCTCGGCCACGTGGCCGAACTTGTGCACGCGGCGCAGGCAGAAGCGCTCGAACAGCGCGCCGACCACGCCGGTCAGCAGCGGCGCGATCACCAGCGACGGCCAGAAGCCGACGAACAGCGTGGTCGTGTACGCGAAATAGGCGCCCAGCATGTAGAAGCTGGCGTGCGCGAAGTTCAGCACGCCCATCATGCTGAAGATCAGCGTCAGGCCCGAACTGAGCATGAACAGCAGCAGCCCGTAGCTGATGCCGTTCAACAGCGATGTGGTGAAGAACTCCATGGGGTCCCGGAGATGTCAAAAATCCCGCGGCAACCGGGGCGGCCGCCGCGGGATTGTCATCGGCCTGCGCTCAGGCGCCGGGGCGCTTCATCTGGCACGAGGTCGGCGTGCTCGACACGTAGGATTCGTAGAACTTGTCGGGCACGAAGGTGTAGCCCGTGCCCTCGACGTTGTACTTGTTCTTCGCGTCGACCTTGCGCCAGGTGCTCAGGTACAGGCCCTGCTGCATCTGGTGGTCGGTGGCGCGCATCGTGATGTCGCCGCTGAAGCCCTTGACGGTGAGGCCTTCCATCGCCGCCGCCACCTTGACCGGGTCGGTGCTCTTGGCCTTGGCCATCGCGGCCGGCAGCATCGTGAAGATGTTGTAGATGTCGGTGGTGAAGAAGTCTTCCTTGAACTTCTTGTTGAACTCCTCGCCGACCGCGGCGATGTCGCCGGGGATGTTGTGGTGGGCGTAGGCGATCATCTTGACCTTGCCCTCGCCGGCCGCGCCGATCGCGGTGGGCGTGCCGATCACGCTGGCGTAGTAGGTGTAGAAGTTGACGTCCAGGCCGGCGTCCTTGGCGGCCTTGATCAGCAGCGTCAGGTCCTGGCTCCAGTTGCCGGTGATCACGGTGTCGGCGCCGCTTTGCTTGATCTTCGCGWCGTAAGGCGAGAAATCCTTCACCTGGCCGAGCGGCGTCAGGTCGTCGCCGACGATCTGGATGTCGGGCCGCTTGCGCGCCAGCGTCTCCTTCGCGAACTTCGAGACCTGCTGGCCGTGCGCGTAGTTCTGGTTGATCAGGTACACCTTCTTGATGGACGGCTGGTCCTTCATGTAGGTGGTCATCGCCTCCATCTTCATCGAGGTGTCGGCGTCGAAGCGGAAGTGCCAGTAGTTGCACTTGCTGTTGGTCAGGTCCGGGTCGACCGCGGAGTGGTTCAGGAACACGATCTCCTTGCCCGGGTTGCGCTCGTTGTGCTTGGCCACGGCATCGATGATGGCGGCCGCGGCGCCCGAGCCGTTGCCCTGGGTCACGTAGCGGAAGCCCTGGTCGATGGCGGCCTTCAGCACGTTCAGGCTTTCCTGCGGCGAGGCCTTGTTGTCGAAGCCGACCACCTCGAAGGTGACGCCGGCCGGGTTCTTCTTGCCGCTGATGCGCTCGGCCATGAACTGGAAGCTCTTCAGCTGGTTCGCGCCCAGGCTCGCGAACGGGCCGGACAGCGGGTCGATCCAGGCGATCTTGACGGTCTCGCCGGCCTGCGCGAAGGCGACGCCGGCATGCAGCGAAAGCACCGCCACCGCCGACAGGCCGAACAGCTTCTTGGTGAATTCCATGGCTTCCTCGCGAGGTGATTGCGACAGCCGTGAACGGTAATGGAAGCAGGTAGATGACTGTTTGAGGGACTACCCCACACACCGTGTCGCGCGTGGGACAGTCGTTTCTGCACAGCGGAAGGTAGCCCGGGTGACAACCCGGGGATCCACCACCGACCCGGATTGGCATCCGGGCTACGCAGTCGGCAGCCTGTAGCCTTTGAATTGCTCGCGCAGCCGCATCTTCAGCATCTTGCCGGTCGCGGTGTGCGGGATCTCGTCGACGAAGGCGACGTCGTCCGGGATCTGCCACTTCGCGATGCGGCCCTCGAACCAGCCCAGCAGCTCCTTCGCGTCGACCGCGACGCCCGGCTTGCGCACCACCACCAGCAGCGGGCGCTCGTCCCACTTCGGGTGCGCGCAGGCGATCACCGCCGCCTCGTGCACGCCGGGGTGCCCCATCGCCAGGTTCTCCAGCTCGATCGAGCTGATCCATTCGCCGCCGGACTTGATGACGTCCTTGCTGCGGTCGGTGATCTGCATGAAGCCGTCAGGGTTGATCGTCGCGACGTCGCCGGTCGGGAACCACGCCTGGCCGTCGACCTCGACCAGCGGCGACGCCTCGTGCCCGAAGTAGCTGCGGATGACCCAGGGCCCGCGTACCACCAGGTTGCCCGACGACTTGCCGTCCCAGGGCAGCGGCCGCTTGTCGTCGTCCAGGATCAGCATGTCGACGCCGCAGACCACCCGGCCCTGGGTCTCCAGCAGCCGGTGGCGGGCCTCGTCGTCCAGGCCCCGGTGCTTGCCCTTCAGCTTGGCCAGCGTGCCCAGCGGCGACATCTCGGTCATGCCCCAGGCATGGATCACCTCGACGCCATGCTCGTTTTCCAGGGCCCGCATCATCGACGGCGGGCAGGCCGAACCGCCGATCACGGTGCGGCGGAAGCTGCTGAACTTCAGCCCGTTCTGCTTCACGTGGTTCAGGAGCCCCAGCCAGACGGTGGGCACGCCGGCGCTGAAGGTGACCTGCTCGGCCTCGAACAGCTCGTACAGCGACTTGCCGTCCAGGTGCGGCCCGGGCATCACCAGCTTGGCGCCGACCAGCGCGCAGGCGTACGGCAGGCCCCAGGCGTTAACGTGGAACATCGGCACCACCGGCAGGATCGTGTCGGCGCCCGAGCAGCCCATCGCGTCGGGCAGCGCCGCCGCCATCGCATGCAGCAGCGTCGAGCGGTGGCTGTAGACGGCGCCCTTCGGGTGGCCGGTGGTGCCCGAGGTGTAGCAGATGCTCGACGCGGTGTTCTCGTCGAACTGCGGCCAGGCGTAGTCGCCGTCCTCGGCCTCGACGAGCTCTTCGTAGCACTGCAGGCGCGGCAGCGTAGAGGCCGGCGGCATGTGCGCGCGGTCGGTCATCAGGACGAAGTGCTTCACCTGCGCCAGCTGCGGCGCGAGCTTCTCGACCAGCGGCAGGAAATTCAGGTCGAAGCACAGCACGGCGTCCTGCGCATCGTTGGCGATCCACGCGATCTGCTCGGGAAACAGGCGCGGGTTGATGGTGTGGCACACGAGGCCCGAGCCGGAGCTGCCGTAGTAGATCTCCAGGTGCCGGTAGCCGTTCCAGGCCAGCGTCGCGACGCGGTCGCCGCCTTCGCAGCCCAGGCGGGCCAGCGCCTGCGCCAGCTTGCGCGAGCGCAACTCGATGTCCTTCCAGGTGCTGCGGTGGATGTCGCCTTCGCAGCGCTTGGAGACGACCTCGGTGTCGGCCGCATGGCGCGCCGCATGCACCGCCAGCGAGGAGATCAGCAAGGGCATCTGCATMATCTGGCCCATCAGGCGTGGCATGGTCTTCTCCCGGGTGAAAACGTGGTCAGGATGGCGAAATGATAGAAACGCCGCCCTGAACCAGCGCTGGCTGTTTACCCTAGGGCCCGAGATCAAAGCTTGACCAACAGTATCCAAATGGATACATTTTGGTGAATGCTCTCGGTTCGATTGACGCAGGAGTTTCAGGACTGGCTCGATGCGCTGCCCGACCGGCGCGGCCAGATTCGCATTGCAGCGCGTCTTCGGCAGGCCGAGAGTGGCAATCTGGGAGATTGGAAGACCGTTGGCGACGAGGTATCGGAAATGCGCGTGGACGTGGGTCCGGGATACCGTCTGTATTTCACCCGGCGCAAGAACGTCCTGATCGTCATGCTCGCCGGCGGAGACAAGTCAACGCAAACGCGGGACATTCAACGCGCAAAACGCATCCTGGGCCAACTGGAGTTGTAGCCATGAGCACCACGAAGAAGCTTGGCAAGCTGGTTCCGTTCGACGCCGCACGCTACCTGACCGACGACGCAGCCGTCGCGGAATACCTCACCGCCATCCTGGAGGCCGATGATGCTGATCTGCTTCTGCTGGCGCTTGCCGACGTGGCGAGGGCCCGTGGCATGGCGCAAGTTGCCAAGGACACAGGCCTCGGTCGGGAGAGCCTTTACAAGGCCTTGTCCCCGGGCGCGAAGCCGCGCTTCGACACCATCCTGAAAGTGACGCGCGCGTTGGGCGTGCGATTGACAGCACAACCGGCTTGAGGTGGGGAACAAGGATGGACAGGAAAACAATGAGCAAAAAAAAGCGGGCGACGTTTGCACGCCGCCCGCCCAAGCCTCTCGGGGAAGGTTCCCCTCGAGGCCCCGGTCTACAAAGAGCGCACGAACTCGACCAGCCTCTGACGGTCATCGCAGTTCATCGACTTGAATCGGTCGCGGCTGGCACTGCCCTGGCCGTCGTGCAGGCAATGTGGAATCGGTTCCACGCAAGGCAGGATTGAACCAGCCGCCAGCCCCGGCACGGGCGGGCGCACACGAATCAGTTCGTTCGATTGGTGTCAGCGTGTGAGGCCGCCGGGCTGGCGTCCGACACGCACCCGATACGCACCCTCGAGGGGAGAAGCCCGGTTGGCAACGTTGTCATCGGCCCCGCCCTTACCCATCCGGAGCGCTCGGCTCGTCCTGTTCGTTACACTTTTGTCCCTATGAGTGCTTTGTTGAGCGCGGCGCTGACCGCTCCCCTGCTGGGCGGCGACTGGCCGAACCGTTTTGCCGCGCTGGGCGACAGCTTCTTCACCGAGCTGCCGCCGCAGGGCCTGCCCGACCCGCACTGGGTGGCCTGGAGCGAGGACTGCGCCCGCGCGCTCGGCCTGCCGGAGGGCGGCGCGCAGCCTTCCGACCCGCGCGTGCTGGCCGCCCTGAGCGGCAACCTGGCGCAGGCACCGCTGCAGCCGCTGGCCAGCGTCTACAGCGGCCACCAGTTCGGCGTCTGGGCCGGCCAACTGGGCGACGGGCGTGCGCTGTGGCTGGGCGAACTGGCCACGCCGCAAGGGCCGATGGAGATCCAGCTGAAGGGCTCGGGCCTCACGCCCTACTCCCGCATGGGCGACGGCCGCGCGGTGCTGCGCTCGTCGATCCGCGAGTTCCTGGCCTCGGAGGCGATGCATGCGCTGGGCGTGCCGACCACCCGCGCGCTGTGCATCACCGGCTCGGCGCTGCCGGTGCGGCGCGAGGAAGTCGAGACCGCCGCCATCGTGACGCGCGTCGCGCCGTCATTCATCCGCTTCGGCCACTTCGAGCACTTCGCGCACACCGAGCCGAGCGTCGACGCGCTGCGCCGGCTGGTCGATTTCGTGATCGACACCGCCTGCCCGGAATGCCGCGATGCGCCGCAGCCGGCGGTGGCGCTGCTCGAGGCCGTGGCGCGCCGCACCGCGCGGCTGATGGCCGACTGGCAGGCGGTGGGCTTCTGCCACGGCGTGATGAACACCGACAACATGTCGATCCTGGGCCTGACCATCGACTACGGCCCGTACGGCTTCCTCGATGCCTTCGACCCCGGCCACGTCTGCAACCATTCCGACCACCAGGGCCGCTACGCCTATGCGCGCCAGCCCAACGTGGCGTTCTGGAACCTGCATGCGCTGGCGCAGGCGCTGCTGCCGCTGATCGCGGACCCCGACGAGGCCCTCGAGGCGCTGGAGCCCTACAAGACCGGGTTCGCCGCCGCGCTGGATGCGCGCATGCGCGCCAAGCTGGGCCTGGCCACCGAGCGCGATGGCGACCGCGCACTGGTCGAGGGCCTGCTGCAGCGCATGGCCGCCGACCGCGCCGACTTCAGCATCACCTTCCGCCGCCTGGCCGGCTTCGACAGCCGCGACGGGGCGGCGAACGACGCGCTGCGCGACCTCTTCATCGACCGTGAGGCCTTCGACGCCTGGGCGGGGAACTATGCGCGGCGTTTGCGGGACGAAGCCAGCGCCGACGGCGAGCGTGCCTTGCGGATGAACCGGGTCAACCCCAAGTACGTGCTTCGCAACCACCTGGCCGAGACGGCGATCCGCGAGGCCCGGGGGGGCGACTTCGCCGAGGTGGGCCGGCTGCTGAAAGTCCTGTCGGCGCCCTTCGACGAACAGCCCGAGCATGCCGCGTACGCGGACTTCCCGCCCGACTGGGCGCAACACATCGAGGTGTCGTGTTCATCATGAATTCCAGCGACGACGACAAGGACTACAAGGTCAGCAAGACGGACGCCGAGTGGCGCGCCCAGCTGAGCCCGATGCAGTACGAGGTGGCGCGCCACGCGGCCACCGAGCGCGCCTTCACCGGCAAGTACTGGGATCACTTCCAGGACGGCCGCTACAACTGTGTCGGATGCGGCACGCCGCTCTTTGCATCCGACACCAAGTTCGACGCCGGCTGCGGCTGGCCCAGCTACTGGGAGCCGATCAACAGCGAGGTGATCGAGCGCGTGGTCGACCGCAGCCACGGCATGGTGCGGGTCGAGGTGCGCTGCAACAACTGCGGCTCGCACCTGGGCCACGTGTTCGAGGACGGCCCCGAGCCGACCGGCGAGCGCTTCTGCATCAACTCGGCGGCGATAGACTTCGCCCCCAAGCCGTAACCCGGTCCTTGCCGACCGCGCCCCTGATGACCCTCCTGCTCGATTTCCTGCCGCTGCTGCTGTTCTTCGGCACCTTCAAGTTCGCCGATGCCAACAAGGATGCGGCTGCCGCGTTCGCGAGCGAGCATTTCGGCTTCCTGGTCTCGGGCGGCACGGTCGGGCCGAACGAGGCGGCGGTGCTGCTGGCCACGCTGGTGGTGATCGCCGCGACGCTGCTGCAGGTGGTCACGATGAAGCTGCTGCGCCGCAAGGTGCACACGATGCTGTGGGTCACGCTGGCGCTGGTGGTGGTGCTGGGCGGCGCGACGATCTGGTTCCACAACGCCACCTTCATCATGTGGAAGCCCAGCGTGCTGTACTGGGCGATGGGCCTGTCGTTCTGGTTCAGCCAGGCGGTGCTCGGCAAGAACATCCCCCAGACCCTGATGGGCGAGCAGCTGACGCTGCCGCCGCAGGTCTGGCAACGCCTGAATTTCGCATGGGTCGCATTCTTCGGCCTGATGGGCCTGCTGAACCTCTACGTGGCCTACAGCTTCACGCAATCGACCTGGGCCACCTTCAAGGTGTTCGGCGCGACCGGGCTGATGGTGGTGTTCATGCTGGCGCAGGGCGTGTACCTGAGCCGCTTCCTGCCCGACGAGGACGAGGCCAAGGCCGCCGCCGCACCGGGCAAGGAGCAGGGCTGATGGCCGTCAGTTCGCAGGAGATCGAGCTGGCGCTGCGCGAGGCGCTGCAGCCGGCCAGCCTGGCCGTCACCGACGACAGCCACCTGCATGCCGGCCATGCGGGCGCGCGCGAAGGCCGGCATTTCAGCGTGCAGGTGGTCAGCGCGCAGTTCAACGATCTGTCACGTCTGAAGCGGCACCGCCTCGTATATGATGCCCTTCGAACCTTGATTCCGCGCGGCATACACGCCCTGGCCATCGAGGCCCGCGCGCCGGGTGAAAGCTGAACGGATGAAGTCCGCCGCGGTGTGTTCCACCCCCGGCACCGCAGCCCCACCTGCCCGCACGGCGTTCCCCCTAGATTCCCCGTTGAAAGGCCCCAAGCCCATGAAGAAGTCGACCCTTGCCCGCCACGCTTCGCTGCTGGTGATCAGTGCTGCCCTGCTCGTGCCGGCGGCGATGGCCCAGAACGTGGCGATCGTCAACGGCAAGCCCGTGCCGAAGTCGCGCGTCGATGCGTTGCTGACGCAGGCGACCCGCCCCGGCCAGCAAGGCTCGCAGCCGCGCACGCCCGAACTCGAAGCGCAGGTGCGCGACGAGGTGGTGCTGCGCGAGATGTTCATGCAGGAAGCCGAGAAGCGCGGCCTGACCAACAGCGCCGACTACAAGCAGCAGCTCGAACTGGCCCGCCAGAGCATCCTGATCCGCGAGCTGTTCAACGACTACCAGAAGAAGAACCCGGTGCTGGACGCCGACGTCCAGGCCGAGTACGACAAGTTCAAGGCGCAGGCGAGCGGCACCGAATACCACGCCCGCCACATCCTGGTCGAGAAGGAAGAAGACGCGAAGGCGCTGATCGCCCAGATCAAGGGCGGCGCGAAGTTCGAGGACCTGGCGAAGAAGAACTCGAAGGACCCGGGATCGGGCGAGAACGGCGGCGACCTCGACTGGGCCAACCCGGGTTCGTACGTGCCCGAGTTCTCGCAGGCGATGATCAAGCTGAAGAAGGGTGAGATGACGCAAGAGCCGGTCAAGACGCAGTTCGGCTACCACATCATCAAGCTCGAGGACACGCGCGACGCGCAGTTCCCGCCGCTCGAGGAAGTGAAGCCGCAGATCCTGCAGCGCCTGGGCCAGGCGAAGCTCGCGAAGTTCCGCGACGAGATCCGCGCGAAGTCGAAGACGGACTACAAGTTCTCGACGAACTGAAGCCGGTCGGGCTTCAACGAAGGGCGCCTGCGGGCGCCCTTTTTTCATGGCTCCGTGAAATCTTCTCTATTCGAGTTTTGCGAATTTTTCGAGTCACCGCTACACTGCCAGTGCGCACCCGGAGAGATCCGCATGACACCCACCGGCCTGCCCCGCCCCGCCAAACCACTTCAGCCTCCCCCTCGGTCGGACCTTGATGACTCCCTCGAGCCGCTCGTCGATGCTGTCCAGGAGGCTTTGGTCCATCACGTCACGCTGGTCTCGACACGCAACGGCGGTACGGCCTTGCGTGTCGATGGCCTGCAGGTCACGGTGAGCGGTGCCGCGGCGGCAAAACGTGGGCAGCCCATGGCCGAACTCGGCGATGCGCTGAAACACGTCGTTGCCGCAGCGCTGGGTGCATCGCTGAGTGCCATGACAGCGCAAGGCAAGCAGCTTCGGCTGGCCTTGGCCAACAGGCTCCTCGACATCGAGATGGGGAATGGCGCTGCGTCCATCCCGACGAACAAGCCGCTTGCAGTCGTCGGCGACGATGCAGACCCCCTCCTCAAGACCGCCGACGTCGCCACGCAGTTGGGCATGAGCCGCCCGTACGTCTCCATGCTGTGCGACAGCGGCAAACTGGGCGAAGTCACGAAGACCGAAGGAGGCCACCGCCGCGTTCGCCAATCTGCCGTCGACGCCTACAGGCTTGCACAGCGCAACGCGACTGCAGGAGCGGCGACTCCGCGTGAGGCCGCCGCGGCGGCAGGCATGTACGCCTACAGCGATGAGGCCTTCGTCAAAGCAGCCCGACGCTCGGCCACGCCGACGCGCCAGACTCGACGTACCCCCCACCCTGCCAAGACGTGAATGTCGACGATACGCTGGTGGTTCTCGACACCTGCGTCCTGATGCCGCTGCGGCTCTCCGATGTCCTGATGGACTTGCGGGGGGAACGGTTGTTTGCCGCCCATTGGACCGCGGAGATCGACAAGGAATACCTGCGCAACATGCAGGGAGCCTTTGGTTTCAGCGAGACGGCGACGTTGAAACGCCTGGGTGCGATGAAGAAGAGGTGTCCGGAGTGGGAGGTGTCCGCAACGGCCACTGCGCTCGCGCTCGTGCCGGACAAGGTGGACGCCAAGGACCGCCACGTCGCCGCAGCGGCTCTGACTCTTCGACAGTACGCTGACCATGACGAAGAGAACGGCATCCGATACACGGTCTGTGGCGGCACTGGGCGTCACCGTTCTCAAGGCCGGCGCTTTCCTCGATGCGGTCTACGCCGCGCAACCGGCTCAGGCGGAACAGGCTGTCCTGAACGCCATCAAGGACTTGACGGACCCACCATACACACGAGGCGAACTTCTGGCCGCACTGGAGACGCACGGAACCAGGACGCTCGTGGATGCACTCGCAAAGAAATGGAAAGTCGTTCCGATGAAGAAACGCGCCAGAAGCGCCCTAGGACCATTTCACGGGTAGCTCGCGCTCCGCAACGGCCACGAACCAGCCGATCCCCAGCGGCAGCGCCGCATCGTTGAAGTCATAGCACGGGTGATGCAGCGGATGCGACGGCCTGTCGCCCGGCCCGGCGCTGCCCTGCCCCAGCCACAGGTAGGCCCCGGGCCGCGCCTGCAGCATGAACGCGAAATCCTCCGACGTGAAGGCCGGCCGCGGCGCCACCTCGGCCTGCAGCCCGCAGGCCGTGGCCGCCGCCAGCGCCGTCCCGGCCTCGGCCGCGCTGTTGATCGTGGCCGGGTAGTAGCGCGTGTAGCTCACCTCGACCGCCGTCTCGCTGGCCAGCGCCACGCCTTGCGCGACCGAGCGCAGTGCCGCCTCGATGCGGTCCTGCGTCGCCGGGTCGAAGCTGCGGACCGTGCCGGTGATGGCCACCTGCGCCGGCAGCACGTTGTGCGAATGCCCGCCCTCGATGCGCGTGACCGACAGCACCGCCGACTCGCGCGGATCGATGCGCCGCGCCACGATGGTGTTGAGCTGCGTCACCAGCTGGCTGGCCGCCAGGATGGCGTCCGGCGTCTGCTGCGGCTGGGCCGCATGCCCGCCGCGGCCGCGCACGAGGATGTCGAAGCGGTCCGCGGCGGCCATGATCGGCCCGGCCCGCGTCTGCGCCTGGCCCAGCGGCAGGTCGGGCCAGTTGTGCAGGGCGTACACCGCATCGCTCGGGAAACGCTCGAACAAGCCATCCCGGACCATCGCGCGCGCACCGCCATGCCCTTCTTCTGCCGGCTGGAACACGAAGTGGACCGTGCCGGCGAAGCGCCTGCTGCGCGCCAGCTGGCGTGCCGCCCCCAGCAGCATCGCGGTGTGGCCGTCGTGGCCGCAGCCGTGGTGCACGCCCGCCACCTTGCTGGCATGGGCCAGGTCGCTGCGCTCCGCCATCGGCAACGCATCCATGTCGGCACGCAAGGCCACGCTGCGCCCTGGACCATGGCGCAGCACGCCGACCACGCCGGTGCCGCCCACGCCCTCATGCACCTCCAGGCCCAGCTCGCGCAGCGCCGACGCCACGATGCCCGCGGTGCGATGCTCGTTGAACGCGAGCTCCGGGTTCGCATGCAGGTCGTGCCGCAGCGCCCGCAGGGCCGGCAGCAGGTCGGCGACCTCGTCAGGTCCCGGCATCGACCGCATCGGCCAGCTGGGCCAGCGTGTGGAAGTGGTAGTCGGGCCGGGTCAGCTCCTTGACCTCCAGCGTGCCGCCGAAGCCGGGCTGGCCGTGGCGCCGCTCGATCCAGCAGATCGCGAGACCCAGGCGCCGGGCCACCCCGATGTCGTGGTACTGGCTCTGCGCCACGTGCAGGTTGTCGGCCCGCGTGAATCCGCGGGTGCTGAGGCGTCCGCGCGCAAATGCGAAGAACTGCGGATCGGGTTTCTCGCACAGCGCGTCGTCGCAGCTCACGCTGTCGTCGAAAGGCATGTCCAGCGTTTTCTCGAAATGCGACAGCGCCCAGCGCTGCGCATTCGTCATCGCCACCAGCTTGAAGCGCTCGCGCAGCCGCTTCAGCGCCGCCACCGAGTCGGCAAACGCCGGCCACACTGCCACCGAGTCGCGCAGGCCCTCGGCCAGCGCGGCGGAATCGGGCAGGCCGAGCCCGGGCGCGATCGCATGCCACACGCGCACCAGGTCGTCCGGATACCAGCCCGCATCGCCGTTCGCACGGGCCCGGCGGTAGGCGGCGAGGAAGGCGTCGTCCGACACCGAGGCGCCGGGCACGGCCTGGCGCAGGTAGCGCAGCATCCCGCCCTCGAAGTCGATCAGCGTGCCGACGACGTCGAAGGTGAGGACCTTGAAGTTCTGCAAAGACATGGTGGTTCGTTCGGTCAGGGGTTGAAAGCGGAGAGGGAAAACTGTCGCGACTGGTACTGCCCCGGCGTCATCCCGCACTCGCGCTTGAAGCGGCGCGACAGGTGGCTCTGGTCGCAGAAGCCGGCCGCGTTGGCCGCGCCGGCCAGCGTCGCACCCTGGCGCAGCAGGGCCTGGGCGTGCCGCACGCGCTGCACGTTCACATAGCGATGGGGCGCCATGCCCACGCATTGGCGGAACACGGTCGCGAAGCGCCACACGCTCAAGCCGGTGAGCGCGGCCAGCCCTTCGAGCGACAGCGGCTCGGCCAGGTGGGCGTCGATGTAGGCGAGCACCGGCGCCATCGAGTGCGTCCGGCGGCGCAGCGGCGTCTGCGCGGCGGGGTCGTTCGGAAGGCTGCACATGCCTCGCAGCTTAAAAGCGCCTGCGCTGCGCGCGGCACCGTAAAGCGCGCGCGCCGCAGCAGCGAATTGCGTTGTGTACCACCCACCGCGCAGATCCTGCGGTACGACAAGGGCGTCCTATCGGCACGCAGGCCGGCTGGCTAGGCTGCGCGTCTTTGACTCCACGGAATCCCCGCCATGACGATCCAGATCCTTCGCCAATCCGCCACGCTGTCCGGCCTGCAGGACGAAGGCCCGGTCGCGCGCCCGCTGTCCGAACCCGCGTGCACGACCGCCGGCCTCGCCGTCGAACTGGCGGGCGCGGGCGGCAACCGCAGCGGCCTGTGGGAATGCACGCCCGGGCGCTTCGAACGCCAGCTCGCCGAAGCGGAGGTGATGCACATCCTGTCGGGCGCCTGCAGCTTCACGCCGACGGGCGGCCAGGCGCAGCAGATCCGCGCCGGCGACACGCTGTTCTTCCCGGCCCGCACGACCGGCGTCTGGCACATCACCGAGACTTTGCGCAAGGTCTACGTCGTGATGGCCTGATCCTGCCGTGCATCCGCGAAGCGCCCGATCGAGAAGGCCTCGATCGGCGTCGACGTGCGCCCCGTCGCCAGCAACTCGGCCATCACCTCGCCGACGCCCGGGCTGATCGCGAAGMCCTCGCCGTTGAAGCCGAAGGCATAGTGCAGCCCCGGCACGCGCGCGCTCGGGCCCAGCACCGGCACCGCGTCGCCGGTGTAGCCCTCGATGCCGCTCCAGACGCGGATCAGCTGAACGTTCTCGAACGCCGGCACGAAACGGCGCAGTTCGCGCAACTGGCGCAGCGTGTTGCCGGGCAGCACCTCGGCCCGCACCGGGTCGCACGACGCCGGGCCCTTGAGCCCGCCGCCGAAGACGATGTTGCCGCGCGCGATCTGCCGGAAGTACAAGCCCTCGGTCTCGATCGGTGTCGACACGCCGATCGACGGCCCGATCGCGTACGGCAAGGGTTCGGTCACGCCCATCTGCGGGCCGCGCACATCCAGCGGCACCGGCTCGCCGAAAGCCTGCGCAAAGTGCGCCGACCACGCGCCGGTGGTCACCAGCAGCTGTGCCGCACGGTAGCGCCGCCCGTCGACCGTGTGCGCGACGAAATCGCCGCCCTCGCGCTCGACCTGCACCACCTCGCTGTGCTCGTGGATGTGCGCGCCGGCCCGCTGCGCCGCGCGCGCGAAGGCCGGGCCGGCCAGGCGCGGGTTGGCGTGGCCGTCCAGCGGCGACAGCGAGCCCGCCACCACCGCGTCGCTGAAGATGCCCCAGCGCTCGCGCAGCGCCGCAGCGCTGAACATCTGCAGCTCCAGGCCGAGCGGCTGCACCTCGCGCACGTGCTGCTCCAGCCTGGCCGCCTGCTGGTGCGTGTAGCAGACGCGCAGGTGGCCGTAGGGCACGAACTCCAGGTCTTCGCCCAGCAGCTCGTTGACCCGGCCCCACACCGCGCGGGCGCGGTTGGCGAGCGGGATCTGCTCGAGCGCGCGGCCTTGCCGGCGCACGTTGCCGAAGTTGGTGCCGCTCGCCTGGCGGCCGATCAGCTCGCGCTCCAGCAGGCGCACGTCCAGGCCGTGCTGGCGGCGCAGGAACAGCGCGGTCGTCGCGCCCATCAGTCCGCCACCGACGATCAGCACGTCGCTGCGCAAGGCTTCAGTCATCGCAGCCCCCATCGCCGACCTCCTGCGTGTTCATCAGCAGCGGCTTCACCGGCGCCTGCCCGCGCAGCCGGCCGATCCTCTCGACCGGGATCCGCGCGCTCGCGGCGACGACCTCGGCCGCCGCATGGCCGCAGTAGCGCCCCTGGCAGCGGCCCATGCCGACCCGGCTGAAGGCCTTGGCCCGGTTCAGCTCCTGGCTGCCCAGTTCCAGCACGCTGCGGCGCAGTTCGCCGGCCGTGATGGCCTCGCAGCGGCAGACCACCGCGTCATCGGGCAAGCCCGCCGCGTGCGCATGCGGCCACGGGAAGGCCCGCGCCAGCCCCTCGCGGAAGCCGTCCATCGTCGCCAGCCTGCGCTTCAGGCCGTCCTGTTCGGCCGCGAACAGCGCGCGGCCACGCGCATGCCCCAGGTCATGCAGGGCGGCCAGCGCGGCCAGCCGGCCGGCCGACTCGGCGCCATCGGCCCCGAGGATGCGGGCACCGTCACCGGCCAGGTACACGCCGGGCGTGCTGACGCGCCCACAGTCGTCGATGCGCGGCAGCCACTGGCGACTCAGGGGCTCGAACTCGAACTCGCAGCGCGCCAGGTCGGCCAGCTGCGTCTCCGCGCGCAGGTGCCAGCCCAGCGCGACGGCATCGGCCGCGAAACGGCGCTCGGCGCCGCGGGCATCGCGCACCACGACGCCCGACACGCCGCCTGCGGCGGTGCCGTCGATGCGCAACGGCAGCACGCCGTTCAACACCGCAACGCCGGCGCGCCGCAGCCCGGCCACCAGGGCTGCGC
>NZ_JBFUEB010000006.1:0-99655 GCF_056404395.1 Rhizobacter sp. P2_D12
GCGCCGCGGCGACGGCCGCGTCGACGTCGCCCGCCTGGCCGCGCGCCACCTGGGCCAGCGTGCGGCCATCCAGCGGCGACACGCAGCCGAAGGTCTCGCCGGCGAGGGCGGCGACGCGCTTGCCGCCGATGACGGCGCGGCCGTCGAATTGCAGCGCTGCGGCTCGCGCCGCCCAATCGATCGATGCCATGTTGTCTCCGTAGCCCGGATGCCGATCCGGGATTGTTCGTTCAGAAAGACACCACCACCGAAGCGCCCAGCAGGTGGTTGCTCTTCTTGTAGCTGCCGTCGCCGGTGTCCAGGAACACCGGCAGTGTCGCGCGATCGAGCCGGTATTCGCCCTTCAGGGTTGTGTTGCGCGTCAGCAGGTAGTTGAAGCCGACCGCCAGCGCATAGCGGTTCGCGCCCTCGTCGCAGCCGTCGACCAGCGCCCCCGGCGCGCAGCCCAGCGCCGGATCCGGGCCGATGCCGTTGCGGTCGTCCGCCACCGAGTACTGCAGCAGCCCGCCGCCGTTCTTCTTGTTGTTGATGTAGTCGGCCCGCACCACGCCTTCGAAGCGCGGCACGAACTTGTAGGCCGCGAGCGCCGACAGGCCCCACCACTTCGCGTCGCGCAGGCTGCCGTCGGCCGCCGGCACGATGGACGCATCGCGCTGCCGGCCGAAGCCGACCTGGCCTTGCACCGTCCAGTCGCCGCGGATGAAGTAGCCGTCGATCTCGAACAGGTCCAGCCGGGTGTCGTCCTGCGCGATGACCTCGCCGGTGTTCGGGTCGAGCACGTTCTCCGAGRAGTTGGCCGCCTTGCCGTGCACGCCGGCGAAGCCGAAGCCGTTGAACTCGCCCTTCGAGTAGTCGACGCGGTAGGCGATCACCGGCGCCTTGTGGTTGGCGCCCTGCTTGGTCTTGTTGTAGTTCGCGAGCACCGCCTTGATGTCCCACTTGCCGCGGATGATCTCCATGCCGGCGCCGGTGTAGACGGTGGGCTCGGTGAAGTCGAGCAGCAGCCCGCGCGTGACCAGCTTGGTCAGCGGGCCCTGCACGTACTCGTAGCCCGACCAGTCGGGGATCTGCCCGAAGATGAAGCGCGTCTGCAGGTCGCCCATCGGCATCGACACCGAGGCCTCGTGCACGATCGAGTTGCCGTCCGGGTCGGCGATGGAGCCGGCGCCGCGGTTGGGCATCAGCGTCAGGCGCCACTTGGTGCCGCCTTCGAGTTCCTTCTGGAAGTCGAGGCTCGCGACGCCGAAGTAGCCGTTGTCGTAGTTGTAGCCGTCGTCCGCGACGCGGTTCAGGAACTGGAAGCCGGCGCGGTGCTGGTTCTTGTTGTAGATGTAGCTCGGGTCGAAGTAGCCGCCGATCTTCAGGTTCTTCAGGCCCTGCGCCTCCATCGCGTCCTCGAGGGCCTCGGTCTTCACCGAGATGCGGTTGAAGTCCTGCACCTGCTCGGGCGTCATGCCCCACTGCTTGTCGGCGGGCTTGTCGGCGGCCGCCTTGTCCTTGTCGGCGAGCTTCTTCTCCAGGTCGGCGATGCGCTGCTTCATCGCCTTCAGTTCATCCAGCAACTCCTTGTTCGACTGGGCCTGGGCCGGCGCGGCGAATGCGGCAGCCAGGGCCACGGCCAGGGTCGAGAGCTTCGCGAACTTCATCGGGGTTCTCCTCGGGGTTGGATGGGGGTGTTCTCGGTTCAGGCGCCGCGCTGGGCGGCGTTCATTTCCTGGATGCGGCGGCGCTCGGCGCGCGCGATGTACAGGCTGGCCGCGGCCACGCAGACGGCGACGATCACGATGATCACGGTGGCGACCGCATTGACGCTCGGGTTCAGGCCGAGGCGGGCGCGCGAGAAGATCACCAGCGGCATCGTGGTCGCGCCCGGGCCCGACAGGAAGGCCGAGACGACGACGTCGTCCAGCGACAGGCTGAAGGTGAGCAGCCAGGCCGACGCGAGGGCCTGGCCGATCATCGGCAGCGTGACCAGCGTGAAGACCTGCCAGGGCTTGGCACCCAGGTCCATCGCGGCCTCTTCGAGCGACGGGTTCAGGTCCTGCAGCCGCGCCTGCACGACGACGGTGGCGTACGAGATGCCGAGCAGCAGGTGGCCGAGCCAGATCGTCATCAGCCCGCGTTCCGGGAAGCCGATGGCCTTCTGCACCGACACCAGCATCAGCAGAAGCGACAGCCCGCAGATCACCTCGGGCATCACCAGCGGTGCATTGACCAGGCCGTTGAACAGCGTGCGGCCGGTGAAGCGCCGGTACTTGACGAGCGAGAAGGCGGCCAGCGTGCCCAGCAGCACCGAGCCGCAGGCGCTGAGGAAGGCGATCTTCAGGGACAGCCACAGGCCGGCCAGCATCTCGCGGTCGTTGGCCAGCTTGGCGTACCAGTCGAGCGTGAAGCCGCCCCACACGGTGGGCAGCGACGACGCGTTGAACGAGTAGATGACCAGCGTGACGATGGGCAGGTAGAGGAACAGGAAGCCGCCGGCCAGCCAGGCGCGGCCGAACCATTGGGCGGGGGTGGCCTTGGGTGCGCTCATGACCGCCGCTCCTGCGATTCGACCTGGTACTTGTTGAAGATGGCCAGCGGCACGACGATCAGCAGCACCAGCACGACGGCGACGGTGGAGGCCATGGTCCAGTCGTTGTTGCTGAAGAACTCGTCCCACAGCACGCGGCCGATCATCAGCGTGCGCGGCCCGCCCAGCAGCTCGGGTGTGACGAACTCGCCGACGCAGGGGATGAACACCAGCATCGAGCCGGCGATGATGCCGGCCTTGGACAGCGGCACGGTGATGCGCCAGAAGGCCTGCCACGGCGTGGCGCCGAGGTCGGCGGCGGCCTCGAGCAGCCGCAGGTCCATCTTCGCGAGGTTGGCGTACAGCGGCAGGATCATGAACGGCAGGTAGGTGTAGGTCATGCCGATCACGAGCGAGAAGGGCGTGTTCATCAGCTTGCCGGCCACCTCGATCATGTCGGCGCGCACCAGCAGCTGGTCGAGGCCGAGCCCGACGACGAGGCGGTGCACCCAGCCGCCTTCCTCGAGCAGGCCTTTCCAGGCGTAGACGCGCAGCAGGAAGGACGTCCAGAACGGCAGCATCACCAGCATCAGCAGCGCGGGCTGCAGCGATTGCTTCGCGCGCGCCATGAAGTAGGCGAACGGGTAGCCGATCGCCAGGCACAGCACGGTGGTGATGGCAGCGAACTTGACGCTGGAGACGTAGGCCTTGAAGTACAGCGCGTCGTTGACGATGAAGACGTAGTTGGCGTACTTGAGCGTGACCTTGAGCGCGCCGTCGACGACGCTGGTGATGTCGTTCGGGATGACGGCGCCCATCTCCGACACGCTGTACTTCAGCACGATCAGGAACGGGGCCAGGAAGAACAGCAGCAGCCACAGGTAGGGGATGCCGATGACGGCGCTTCTTCCCCGCCACCAGGATGGAGCCTTCATTGCTGAACTCCTGCTTGTTGCGCGCGCGCGGCGGCTGGGGGCATGCGCTGGGGGCTCATGCTGGGGGGATTGGCCTCCAAGTCGCTGCGCTTGCCAATCCGGGACCGCGACACAACACAGAGCAAGCGCAGCGAGCGACCCATCAAGCAACGCGCCGGGGAACTGGCTTTGCCAGGCCCCTGGCGTGGCGCCCCTTGGGGGCAGGAGCGAAGCGACTGGGGGGCTGTCATTGCGTCAACACGACATGCGCCGATGGAGACCAATGCGCCCACACATCGTCATCCCAGGTGATCTCGTCGTCGCGGTGCCGCTGGGTGTTGTTCTGGCTCACCTTCAGCATCGCGCCACTCGGCAGCTGGAGGTGGAACACCGTGAAGCTGCCGAAGTAGGCCAGGTTCTTCACCTTGCCGCGCGCCCGGTTGTATTCGCTCTGTGGCGCCTCGCGCGACAGCTGGATCTTCTCGGGCCGCAAGGCCACCGTCACGTCCATGCCCTCGATGCCGGTGATGCCGTGCCCGACGTAGTGCGTGCAGTCGGCACACGAGATCAGCACATGGTCCGGCATGTCGTGCGTCAGCGCGCCCGGCATCAGGTTGACGTTGCCGATGAAGTCGGCCACGAAACGCGTCGCCGGCGTCTCGTAGATGTCGGCCGGCGCACCCACCTGCAGGAAGCGCCCCTCGCTCATCACCGCGATGCGCGAGGCCATCGTCATCGCCTCTTCCTGGTCGTGGGTCACCATCACGCAGGTCACGCCGACCTCCTCGATGATGTTGACCAGCTCGATCTGCGTCTCCTCGCGCAGCTTCTTGTCCAGCGCGCCCAGCGGCTCGTCCAGCAGCAGCAGCTGCGGCTTCTTCGCCAGGCTGCGCGCCAGCGCCACGCGCTGCTGCTGCCCGCCGGAGAGCTGGTGCGGCTTGCGCTTGCCGTACTTCGTCAGCTGCACCAGCTTCAGCATCGCGTCCACGCGCGATGCGACCTCGTCCTTCGGCAGGCCGTCGCGCCGCAGCCCGAACGCGATGTTGTCCCACACCGTCAGGTGCGGGAACAGCGCGTACGACTGGAACATCATGTTCAGCGGCCGGGCATACGGCGGCAGGCCGGCCAGGTCCTTGCCGTCGAGCACGATGCGGCCCGAGGTCGGCGTCTCGAAGCCCGCCAGCATGCGCAGCAGCGTCGTCTTGCCGCAGCCCGACGAGCCGAGCAGCGCGAAGATCTCGCCCTTCGCAATGTCGACGCTCACGTGGTTGACCGCGACGGCACCGCCGCCGAAGTCCTTCACCACGTCCTCGATCCGGAGAAAACCGGCTTGCGGGGTGGTTGCCATCGCGGCCCCTCAGACGCCGGTCTTGAAGGACGTGTAGATGCGCGTCATCGTGCGCCGGATGTCGTTGGTCACCGCGTCCGGCAGCGCCATCTTCTGCATGTCGGCGTCGCTCGGGAACACCGTCGGGTTGTTCGCCACCTCGGGCTTGATGAACTTGCGCGATTCCTTGTTCGGGTTCGCGTAGAACACCTTGTTCGTCAGCGCCGCGTCCACCTCGGGCCGCATGATGTAGTTGATGAACTTGTGCGCGTTGTCCGGGTGCGGCGCGTCGGCCGGGATCACCATCGTGTCGAAGAACAGCACGCCGCCGGTCTTCGGGATCAGCGCCTCGATCTTCTGCCCGGTCTTGCTGTCGATCGCGCGCTGGCGCGCGATGTTGATGTCGCCCGACCAGCCGAGCGCCACGCAGATCGAGCCGTTCGCCATGTCGTTGATGTAGCCCGATGAACTGAACAAGGTCACCGACGAGCGGATCTTCTTCAGCAGGTCGGGCACCGCCTGGTAGTCGCCGGCGTTGCGCGAGAAGGCCGGCTTGCCCATGTAGTGCATCGCGGCCGGCACGATGTCGGTCGGCGAATCGAGGAAGGACACGCCGCAGGATTTCAGCTTGCTGATGTATTCGGGCTTGAACACCAGGTCCCAGGCGTTGTCGGGCATCGGCGTGCTGCCGAGCGCCGCCTTCACCTTGTCGACGTTGATGCCCACCGTGGTGTAGCCCCACAGCCAGTTCACCATGAAGTCGTTGCCCGGATCCAGCTTGGCGAGCGTGGCCTGGATCTGGGGGTCCATGTTCTTCAGGTTCGGCAGCTTGCTCTTGTCGAGCTTGCGCAGCAGCCCGCCGTCGGCCTGCAGCTTGGCCCAGTACGACGACGGCACCACCACGTCGTAGCCGCTCTTGCCCGCCACCAGCTTGGCATGGACGATCTCGTTGTTGTCGAAATTGTCGTAGCGCACCTTGATGCCGGTCTCCTTCTCGAAGTTGGCCAGCGTGTCGTCGGCGATGTAGTCGGACCAGTTGTAGATGTTGATGACCTTGTCTTCCTCCTGCGCGAAGGCCTGCGAACTCCACAGCATCGCGGTCGCGGCGAACGCGAAGCCCAACGCACTGAACCTCTGCTTCATGGTCATGTCCTTCATGGTGAAAAACTCCTGGCGTGATTTCATCGGAACGAAACGTGTCAGGGCACAGGGTGCAAGGACCGTGCCGCGGGAGAACGGTTTGCCGGGCTCAAAGCCAGCCGCGTTGCTTGACGTCGGCAAAGGTCAGGTCGAGGCACTTGCGAATGAGCGCCACCATCTCGTCGACCTGCGCGATCGTCATCACCAGCGGCGGCGCGACGATCATCCGGTCGCCCACCGCGCGCATGATCAGGCCGTTGCCGAAGCAGTGGCCGCGGCACACCATGCCGACCTCGAGGCTGGCGTCGAACACGCGGTTCGAGGCCTTGTCCTTCACCAGCTGCAGCGCGCCCATCATTCCGCAGGTCTGCGCCTCGCCGACCAGCGGGTGCTCGCCGAGTTCCGCAAAGCGCCGCGCCAGGTGCGGCCCGAGTTCGTCGCGCACCTTGTCGACCAGGCCCTCGCGCTGGATCAGCCGGATGTTGGCCAGCGCCACCGCGCAGGCCACCGGGTGGCCGGAGTAGGTGTAGCCGTGGTTGAACTCGCCGCCTTGCTCGATCAGCACGCGGGCGATGCGCTCGCCGACCATCACGCCGCCGAGCGGGATGTAGCCCGAGGTCACGCCCTTCGCGAAGGTCATCAGGTCGGGCTTGAAGCCCATCGTCTCGCAGCCGAACCAGCGCCCGGTGCGGCCGAAACCGGTGATGACCTCGTCGGACACCAACAGGATGCCGTGCTTGTCGCAGATGCGCTGGATCGCCGGCCAGTAGCTCGCGGGCGGCACGATCACGCCGCCGGCCCCTTGCACCGGCTCGCCGATGAAGGCGGCCACCTTGTCGGCACCGACCTCGAGGATCTTGGCTTCCAGCCAGTCGGCGGCGCGCACGCCGAACTCCTCGCGGCTGAGGCCTTGCCCGTTCTCGAACCAGAACGGCTGCTCGATGTGGGTGATGCCGGGGATCGGCAGCCCGCCCTGCGCATGCATGCCGCTCATGCCGCCGAGCGAGGCGCCGGCCATCGTCGAGCCGTGGTACGCGTTGTGGCGGCTGATGATCACCGTGCGCTCGGGCTGGCCCAGCACGTCCCAGTAGCGGCGCACCATGCGCACCACGGTGTCGTTGCCCTCGGAGCCCGAGCCGCTGAAGAACACGTGCTTGAACTGCGGCGGCGAGACCTGCGCCAGCAGCTCGGCCAGCTCGATGGCCGGCGGCGTCGCGGTCTGGAAGAACGAGTTGTAGAACGGCAGCTGTTTCAGCTGCGCGGTGGCCGCGTCGATCAGCTCCTGGCGGCCGTAGCCGACGTTGACGCACCACAGGCCCGACATCGCATCGAGGATCTTGTGGCCCTCGCTGTCCCACAGGTAGATGTTGTCGGCCCGGGTGATGATGCGCGAGCCCTTGGCGGCGAGCGACTTGTAGTCGGTGAACGGATGCAGGTAGTGTGCGGCGTCGGCCGCCTGCCACTCCTGCGTGCTGCGCTGCGAGGGTTGTTGCGAGGGGTCTTGCTTGAGGATGGCGTTCATGGGTGCGTGTCTCCTGGAAGGGTGGATCAGACGTGCAGCAAGAGGTGCTCTCGCTCCCACGGTGAAATCACCTTCATGAACTCGTCGTGCTCGATCTCCTTCACCTCGGAATAGACGGTGATGAATTCCTTGCCCAGCACGTCGTGCAGGTCCTTCTCGTCGGACAGCCAGCCCAGCGCCTCGCTCAGCGAGCGCGGCAGCTGGTATTCCGACAGGTAGGCGTCGCCCTTGCACTCGGCGGCCGGTTCGATGCGGTTCTTGATGCCCAGGTAGCCGCAGGCCAGCGTGGCGGCCAGCGCGACGTACGGGTTGGCATCGGCGCCGATCACGCGGTTCTCGACGCGGCGCGCCGCCGGCGTCGCCACCGGCGAGCGGATGCCCACGGTGCGGTTGTCGGTGCCCCACTGGATGTTGATCGGTGCCGCGGTCGAGCGCGCCAGGCGGCGGTACGAGTTGACGTAGGGCGCGAACAGCGCCATCGAGGCCGGCGTGTACTTCTGCAGACCGCCGATGTACCAGAAGAACTCCTTCGACGGCGAGCCGTCCGGGTTGCTGAAGATGTTCTTGCCGGTCAGCTTGTTGATCACGCTCTGGTGCACGTGCATCGCGCTGCCGGGCTCGTTGGCCATCGGCTTGGCCATGAAGGTGGCATACATCTCGTGGCGCAGCGCGGCCTCGCGGATGGTGCGCTTGAAGAAGAACACCTCGTCGGCCAGCCCCAGCGGGTGGTCGTGGAAGAAGTTGATCTCCATCTGGCCGGCACCCACCTCGTGGATCAGCGTGTCGACGTTCAGCTCCATCTGCTCGCAGTAGGCGTAGATGTCCTCGAACAGCGGATCGAACTCGTTCACCGCGTCGATCGAGTAGGCCTGGCGCGAGGTCTCCGCGCGACCGCTGCGGCCCTTGGGCGGGCGCAGCGGCTGGTTCGGGTCGGTGCTGCGCTCGATCAGGTAGAACTCGAGTTCGGGCGCGACCACCGGGTCCCAGCCCTCGGCGGCGTACAGGTCGCAGATGTTGCGCAGCACCGAGCGCGGCGCATACGGGATCATCTTGCCGTCGCGGTCGAAGCAGTCGTGGATGACCTGCGCGGTCGGGTCGGTGGCCCACGGCACGATGCGCACCGTGCTCGGGTCGGGCCGCAGGTGCATGTCGCGGTCGGTCGCGTGGATCACGTCGTAGTACGGTCCTTCTTCCGGGAACTCGCCGGTGACGCCGATCGCGACGATCGCCTCGGGCAGCCGCATGCCGCGGTCTTCGGTGAATTTTTCGCGCGGCAGGATCTTGCCGCGCGCCACGCCGGTGAGGTCGGGCACCAGGCACTCGATCTCGGTCACGCGGCGGTCATTGAGCCACTGTTCGAGGTCGCTGAAGTTGAAGTTGTTCTTGTCCACCATGGGATCACCTGTTTGAGTCGTTGACCGCCGTGGCCCTTCGTCATGGGTCGCGGGCGGCGGGGGCGAGGGCAGGGGCTGGTGGAGCGGCCCTAACGGTCCGGATCGCGGTGCGGCTCCCGGTGGCGGTCGCGGAACGACTGGCACGCGGCGCCGAAGGCCTTGAACAGGCGCAGCGAGATCGGGTTCTGCGCGGCCTGCCACTCGGGGTGCCATTGCACGCACAGGTTGAAGGACTTGGCCTCGGCCATCGAGAAGGCCTCGATCAGCCCATCGGGCGCACGCGCCTCGACGCGCAGGCCGGGCGCGAGCTTGTTGACGCCCTGGCCGTGCACCGAGTTCACCTGGAAGCTCGGCCTGTCGACGATGGACGCGAGCGTGCCGCCGGGCACCACGTTGACCTCGTGCGCGAAGCCGTAGACCAGCTCGGGCGGCGCATCGGGCACGTCGGGCGCGCCGCGGTGGTCGCGCTGGCCCGGCACCTCCTGCACCGCCTGGTGCAGCGAGCCGCCGAGCGCGACGTTGGCCTCCTGGAAGCCGCGGCAGATCGCGAACAGCGGGATGCCGCGTTCGAGCGCGCGCGGGATCATCGGCAGCGTCCACTCGTCGCGGTCGGGGTCGAGCGGCAGGGAGGGGTCGTGCACCTCTTCGCCGAAGCGGCTCGGATGCACGTTGGACGGCGAGCCGGTCAGCAGCACGCCGTCGGCGAACTCGAGCAGCTCGTCGATCTCGGCCGCGGTGGACGAGGGCACGATCAGCGGCAGGCAGCCCGCGAGGTGCACCGCGTCGATGTATTTCTTGCCGGCGATGTGGTACGGGAAGTTGCCGACCATGCGGTTGCAGGCGGGCACCAGGACGACGGGCTTGTTCAAGGTTTTCATTGGGCTTGCTGTGCGTCGCTTGTTGAGCGACAGCACACTGGGCTTGCTGTCAACACGGAGGGAGCAATGAGTGTGCCCACGCAGCACGCAAAGTCAATGCAGGCATGCCGCATCACAGCATGTCCCTCAGCCGGTAGTACGCCATGCCCATCACCAGGGCCGGCGTGCGCAGCAGCGGGCCGCCGGGGAAGGGCCGGTGGCGCAGGCGTGCGAAGGTGTCGAAGCGGCTCGCGTTGCCGTGGATCGCCTCGGCCACCAGCTTCCCCGCCAGGCCCGTGAGCGCGAGGCCGTGGCCCGAGAAACCCTGCAGGTAGTAGATGTTGTCGTGGTGCGCGTGCGATGCACCCTGGGCGGGCAGGCGCCCGAAATCGGGCGCGCGGTTCATGCTGATGTCGACGAAGCCGCCCCACGAGAAATCGACCCCGGTGTCCTTCAACTGCGGGAAGGTGCGCGCCATGCGGCGCTGCATGCTGGCCGCCAGGTTGAGCGGCGTCGTCGTGCTGTAGCTGACGCGGCCGCCGTACAGCATGCGGTGGTCGGGCGTCGGGCGGAAGTAGTCGAGCACGAAGTTGGTGTCGCACACCGCCGACTGCGACGGGATCAGCGAGCGGGCCAGCGCCGGCTCGATGGGGCGGGACGTCACGATGTAGGTGCCGACCGGCATGATGCGGCGTTCGAGCTGCGGCGCGAGGCCTTGCAGGTAGACGTTGCCGGCCAGCAGTGCGTGCTTCGCGCGCACCTCGCCCTGCGGCGTCGCGATGCGCACCGTCGGGCCGGGGACGAGGGCGGTGACCGGCGAGTGCTCGAACAGCTGCACGCCGAGGCCGGCCGCGGCGCGCGCGAGGCCCAGGCTGTACTTCAGCGGATGCAGGTGGCCCGATCGCGCATCGTGCGTGCCGCTGTGGAAGCGCGGGCTGCCGATCCAGCCCGGCATGTCGGCCGGCGCGATCCAGGTGGTGTCGTAGTCGTAGCGCTCGCGCATCAGCACGTGCCAGTCGTGCAGCTCGCGCGCCTTGCGGGCGTTGACGGCAAGGCTCAGGTAGCCGCTGCGCCAGTCGCAGTCGATCGCGAAGCGCTTGCAGCGTTCGTGGATCAGGTCCAGCGCCTCGAGCGTCATGGCCCAGACCTGGCGCGAGGCGTCCAGCCCCAGCTGTTCTTCGATCACCGTCTGGTCGCAAGCG
This sequence comes from Rhizobacter sp. P2_D12, assembly GCF_056404395.1. Classification (NCBI taxonomy): domain Bacteria; kingdom Pseudomonadati; phylum Pseudomonadota; class Betaproteobacteria; order Burkholderiales; family Sphaerotilaceae; genus Rhizobacter; species Rhizobacter sp. P2_D12. Next base: position 10,869 of record NZ_JBFUEB010000006.1, read on the forward strand.
AGGCCGGCGATGGCCTGCCCGCCGTTGCGGCCCGAGGCACCCCAGCCGACTTCGCGCGCTTCGAGCAGCACGACGCGCAAGCCGCGGTCGGCCAGCTCGATCGCGGCCGACAGGCCGGCCAGGCCGCCGCCGACCACGGCGACGTCGCAGTCGAGCGACGACGACAGCGCGGGGAACCCCTGCGTCCGCGGCGCGGTCGCGGCGTAGTAGGAGTTGCGGGTGAGATCGCTGTCGGCGCTCAGGAAGCTCATACGGTATGCGCTAGGCAAGGCCCTCGTGAAAGTGGGTGTCGGTGGCGGGTTGGTGGCTCAGGCCGCGCGCTTGATCGCGTCGGACAGCGTGCCAACCAGCTGGTCGATGTGCTTGTTCTCGATGATCAGCGGCGGCGACAGCGCGATCGTGTCGCCGGTGGTGCGGATCAACAGGCCTTTCTCCCAGCAGTCCAGGAAGACCGAGAACGCGCGCTTGCCGGGCTGGCCGGGAATCGGGTCGAGTTCGATGCCGGCCACCAGCCCCAGGTTGCGCACGTCGATGACATGGGGCAGGCCCTTCAGCGAATGCACCGCGTTCTCGAAGGCCGGCGAAACCGCTTCGCCGCGCGTCAGCAGGCCTTCGTCGGCATAGGTGTCCAGCGTGGCCAGCGCCGCGGCGCAGGCGAGCGGATGGGCCGAGTAGGTGTAGCCGTGGAAGAACTCGATCGCCTGCTCGGGGCCGGTCATGAAGGCGTCGTGGATGTGCTGTCTGGCGAACACCGCGCCCATCGGCACCGCGCCGTTGGTCAGGCCCTTGGCGGTGGTCATCAGGTCGGGGGTGACGCCGAATTTCGTTGCCGCGAACGGCGAGCCGAGGCGGCCGAAGCCGGTGATGACCTCGTCGAAGATCAGCAGGATGCCGTGCTTGTCGCAGATCGCGCGCAGGCGCTCCAGGTAGCCCTGGGGCGGCAGCAGCACGCCGGTGGACCCGGCCACAGGCTCGACGATCACCGCGGCGATGGTCGAGGCATCGTGCAGCGCGACCAGCCGCTCCAGGTCGTCGGCCAGCTCGGCGCCGTGCGCCGGCAGGCCCTTCGAGAACGCATTGCGCGGGTCGTGCGTGTGGCGGATGTGGTCGACGCCGGTGAGCAGCCCGCCGAACATCTTGCGGTTGGCGACCAGCCCGCCGACCGAGATGCCGCCGAAGTTGACGCCGTGGTAGCCGCGCTCGCGGCCGATCAGCCGGGTGCGCTGGCCTTCGCCGCGCGCGCGGTGGTAGGCGATGGCCATCTTCAGCGCGGTCTCGACCGATTCGGAGCCGGAGTTCGTGTAGAAGACCTTGTTCAGCCCGGCCGGTGCCAGCTGCACCAGCCGCTCGGCCAGTTCGAAGGCCTTCGGGTGGCCCATCTGGAAGGGCGGCGCGAAGTCCATCTCGGCGGCCTGGTCCTGGATCGCCTTGACGATCTTCGGCCGGGCATGCCCGGCGTTCACGCACCACAGGCCGGCGGCGCCGTCGAGCACCTGGCGGCCTTCGGGCGTCCAGTAGTGCATGCCTTCGGCCTTCGACAGCAGGCGCGGCGCCTGCTTGAACTGCCGGTTGGCGGTGAAGGGCATCCAGTAGGCGTCGAGCTTGGTGTCCATGACAGGTGCATATGGCATGTGATTTCCGTCACGTAGTCTAGCCTGGGGCCGACGAAATTTGCTTGCGCAAAGCAGCCCGGCCCTGGTGCATCTCGCAATATCATGCGAAATCTTGACATTGAAGTGGCAGAAGATGGCAAGCAGCAAGCCAAAGGTGCAACTCGATGCGACGGACCGGCACATCCTGCAGGTGCTGCAGGGTGAAGGCAAGTTGTCCAACGTGGAACTGGCGGAGCGGGTGCATCTGTCCCCCTCGGCCTGCCTGCGGCGCGTGAAGGCGCTCGAGGACAGCGGCGTGATCGCGCAATACGTGGCGCTGATCGATTCGAAGGCGGTGGGTCAACCGGGCACCAGCTTCACGATCGTCAACCTCGAGAAGCTGACGCAGGCGGCGATGGGCGCTTTCGAGCAAGCGGTGCGCGATGTGCCGGAGATCCTGGATTGCTTCTACGTCGCCGGCACCAACGACTACCTGCTGCGCTTCACCTACTGCGATGCAGGCGACCTGGAGCGCTTCCACACCGAGGTGCTGGAGCACCTGCCGGGGGTGGTGCGCTCGAACTCGATGCTGGTGCTGCGGACGATCAAGAAGACGACGGCGCTGGCGGTGTAGCGATGCGGCCGCACAGGTAGGTCCAGACGAAGCTGGCGGCGGCGTAGCTTGTGAGCTCCGCATGGTCGTACGGCGGCGACACCTCGACGCAATCCATCCCGACGAAGGGCAGCTGCGCCAGCTCTTCCAGCACGGTCAGCACCTGCGTGGTCGTCATGCCGCCCGGCTCGGGCGTGCCGGTGCCGGGGGCGAAGGCCGGGTCGAGGCAGTCGATGTCCAGGCTGAGGTAAACGGGCGGATTGCCATGCCGCAGCAGCCGGCTGCGGATCGCCGACAGCACCGGCTGCAGCTGCGCCGCACCGTCCAGTCCACGCAGATCGCGCGCGGTGAAGATCTGGCCGCCTTGATCACGCACATACTCGCGTGCCTCGCGCTGCCCGGCCGAGCGGATGCCCAGCTGCGTGAAGCACTCCTTGATCACCAGGCCTTCCTTCATCGCCTCGTAGACCCAGGTGCCATGGCCGCTGGGCTCGCCGAAGTGGTCCTCCCAGGTGTCGCAGTGCGCATCGAAATGGATCACCGCCAGCGGCTTGCCCAGCCACGCGACATAGGCGCGCAGCAGCGGCAGCGTGATCGAATGGTCTCCGCCCAGCCAGGCCATGTGGTGCGCGCGGATCAACGGTGCCACCAGCGGCCCCATCGCCTCGCGCATGCGCTCGAGGCTGGTGTTGGGCAGCTGCAGGTCGCCGGCATCGCCCAACTGTCCCTCGGGCGTCGTGTTGAAGAACGGGTGGACGCCGTCGCACAGCATGTGGCTGGCTTCGCGGATCGCGCGCGGGCCGAAGCGGGCGCCGGGACGGTTGGTGACCGAGCCGTCCCAGGCGATGCCGGCCACCGCATAGGGCATGTCCGGCTGCACGGCGGGGGCCTTGAGGAACGCGTTGTTGGACAGGAAGGCGAAGCTGCTCATGGTGGGCGGATCATAGGGGCGCACCGCTGCCCGCTCACGCCGATCCCACAGCGCCCTGCGCTTCCGCATCGAGAAAAGACGATTTCACATTGCGGCATGAAGTGGGAAGGCAAAGGGTGTCGTTTTCCCAAATGGGAAGAGATCGTTTCACATCCAGAAATTAGCAGATCAAGTGATTGATTTCATTGGAGATTATTTTTAGTCTTCTATAAGACATAAGTCTCCCGGAAGTGACGCCCGGCTTCTATTCTTGAAGCCATCGAGTTCTTGTTTTCCCACCCGGCATCACTCAGGAGAGACCACCATGACGCAGCTGACCCGTGACCAACAGATCGCCATCCTCGAGAAGGACTGGGCCGAGAACCCGCGCTGGAAAGGCATCAAGCGCGGCTACACCGCKGCCGAYGTCGTSCGKCTGCGYGGCTCGSTGCRSATCGAGCACACGCTGGCCAAGCGCGGCGCCGAGAAGCTGTGGRGCCTGGTCAACACCGAGCCCTTCGTCAACACGCTGGGCGCGCTGACCGGCAACCAGGCGATGCAGCAGGTCAAGGCCGGCCTGAAGGCGATCTACCTGAGCGGCTGGCAAGTCGCCGGCGATGCCAACCTGGCCGGCGAGATGTACCCCGACCAGTCGCTGTACCCGGCGAACTCGGTGCCGATGGTGGTGCGCCGCATCAACAACACCTTCCAGCGCGCCGACCAGATCCAGTGGTCCGAAGGCAAGGGCCCTGGCGATGCCGACTACCGCGACTACTTCGCGCCCATCGTGGCCGATGCCGAAGCCGGCTTCGGCGGCGTGCTGAACGCCTTCGAGCTGATGAAGTCGATGATCGAGGCGGGCGCCGCCGGCGTGCACTTCGAGGACCAGCTGGCGTCCGTCAAGAAGTGCGGCCACATGGGCGGCAAGGTGCTGGTGCCGACGCGCGAGGCCGTGGCCAAGCTGGTGGCGGCGCGCCTGGCCGCCGACGTGATGGGCACGCCCACCGTGCTGCTGGCCCGCACCGATGCCGAGGCGGCCGACCTGGTGACCAGCGACGTCGACGACAACGACAAGCCGTTCRCCACCGGCGAGCGCACCGTCGAGGGCTTCTACCGCACCCGCAACGGGCTGGAGCAGTCGATCAGCCGCGGCCTGGCCTATGCCGAGTACGCCGACATGATCTGGTGCGAGACCGGCAAGCCCGACCTGGCCTTCGCGAAGGCCTTCGCCGACGCGATCCACAAGAAGTTCCCGGGCAAGCTGCTGGCCTACAACTGCTCGCCGAGTTTCAACTGGAAGAAGAACCTGGACGACGCGACGATCGCGAAGTTCCAGCGCGAGCTGGGCGCGATGGGCTACAAGTTCCAGTTCATCACGCTGGCCGGCTTCCACAGCCTGAACTACTCGATGTTCAACCTGGCCTACGGCTATGCGCGCAACAACATGAGCGCCTTCGTCGAGCTGCAGGAAGCCGAGTTCGCGGCRGCGGAGAAGGGCTTCACCGCGGTGAAGCACCAGCGGGAAGTGGGGACCGGGTACTTCGATGCGGTGACCACCACCATCGAGCGCGAGGCCTCAACGGCGGCGCTGAAGGGCTCGACGGAAGACGAGCAGTTCTTCGACGAGCGCAAGCACGCCTGATCGTCACATGGACGCCGCGAGCATCTCGCGGTAGTCCTCCCGCGTCGCCAGGCGCGGGTTGGTCTTGTGGCAGTGGTCGACTATCGCCCCGTCGATCACGCGCTCGAACAGGTCTTCGGTGACGCCGAGGGCCCGCAGCCCGGACGCCAGGCCGAGTCGCGCATTCATCGCGCGGATCGCCTCGGCGATCTCGGTTCCTTTCGAATCGCTGCGGCCGATGCCCATCGCATGCGCCATGCGCGCCAGCCGCCGGTCCTTCACGATGCTCTCGGCGCCGGCGTTGAACATCACCACCGCCGGCAGGAACATCGCGTTCAGCGTGCCGTGGTGCAATTTCGGGTTCACGCCGCCCAGGCTGTGGCTCAGCGAATGCACGCAGCCCAGCCCCTTCTGGAAGGCCAGCGCGCCCTGCATGCTGGCGCTCATCATGTTCCAGCGCGCCTCGCGGTCCTGGCCGTCGCGCGTGGCCCGCTCGATGTGGGCCCAGCCGCGCTCCAGGCCATCGAGCGCGATGCCGTCGGCGGGCGGGTTCACCGCCGGCGCCATGAAGGTCTCCAGGCAATGCGCGATCGCGTCCATGCCGGTGGCGGCCGTCAGCAGCGGCGGCAGCCCGAACGTCAGCTCCGGATCGCAGATCGCCGCGCGCGGCATCAGGCTCCAGTTGTGGAAACCGAGCTTGCGCCCGTCGTCGACGATCACGATCGCGCCGCGTGCCACCTCGCTGCCGGTGCCGGCCGTGGTCGGCACCGCGATCACCGGCGCGACCCGGTCGGTGATCTTCGTGCTGCCGCCTTCGATCGTCGCGTAGGTCTTCATCGGGCCGTCGTGCGTCGCGGCGATCGCGACGCCCTTCGCCAGGTCGATGCTCGATCCACCACCCACCGCGATCAGGCCGTCGCAGCCGTGTTCGCGCCAGGCCTGCACCGCAGAACGCACTGCCGCCTCGGTCGGGTTGAACGGCGTGCCGTCGAACACCGCGTGGGGCAGGGTGCCGAGCGCGGCCAGCGCCTTGTCCAGCACGCCGGCAGCGCGCACGCCGGCATCGGTGACGACCAATGGCTTGCGGATGCCGATGCGTTCGCACTCGGCGGGCAGCAGTTTCACCGCACCGAAATCGAGCTGGATCTGGGTCAGGTACTGGATGAAGGCCATGGCGTCACGCGTTGCAGGCACGGGGTCGGCCAGTATGCTCTGGCACACTGGCCGCCGTGAGCTCGCATCCCCTGACCCCTGCGATGAGCAGCCTGCTGTATCGCATCGGCCGCGCCAAGCGGCCCCCGTTCCACACCCTGCCGGTCGCCCAGGCCCGCGAGGTCTACACGCTGGCGGCCGAGACCATCGACCCACCGCGGGCGCCGCTGCCGCGCGTCGAGGACTTCACGCTGCCGTCCGCCGACGGCACGCCGCTGCGCGCACGGCTGTACGCCCCGTCGACCGGGCGCCTGCCGTTGGTGATGTACCTGCACGGCGGCGGCTTCACGATCGGCAACCTCGAGACCCACGACAGCCTGTGCCGGCAGTTCGCGCTGCGCAGCGGCGCGGCGGTGGTGGCGATCGACTACCGGCTCGCGCCGGAGCATCGTTTCCCGACCGCCGTCAACGACGCCTGGTCGGCGATGAACTGGCTCGCGGCGCGCGCCGACACGCTGGGCCTCGATGCGTCGCGCCTGGCGGTCGGCGGCGACAGCGCCGGCGGCACGCTGGCCGCGGTCTGCGCGATCCATGCCCGCGACATCGGCCTGAAGCTCGCGCTGCAGGTGCTCATCACGCCGGGCACCACCGCCTACGCCGACACGCCGTCGCACCGCCAGTTCGCCGAAGGCTTCCTGCTCGACGCCAAGGGCATCGAGTGGTTCTTCGGCCAGTACATCGCGCACGCCGACCGTGCCGACTGGCGTTTCGCACCGCTGAATGCGCCCGACCTGGACGGCGTCGCGCCGGCTTGCGTGGTGCTGGCCGAATGCGACCCGCTGGTCGACGAAGGTCTGGCCTACGCCGACCGGCTGCGCGCGTCCGGCGTCGCGGTCGAGCTGGAGCTGTACCGCGGCGTCACGCACGATTTCATCAAGATGGCGCGCGAGCTCGACGAGGCCGTCGCCGCGCAGGATGCCATCGGCGCCGCCCTGGCGAAGGCCTTCGCCGCATGAAAGGGATGGACGCATGAAGAGGGCAGACTTCCGCTTCCTGGACCGGCTGCGCGTGCGCTGGGCCGAGGTCGACCTGCAGAAGATCGTCTTCAACGGGCACTACCTGATGTACTTCGACACCGCGGTCGCCGGCTACTGGCGGGCGCTCGCGATGCCGTACGCGTCGACGATGCACTACCTGGGCGGCGACCTGTTCGTGCGCAAGGCCACCGTCGAGTACGAAGGCTCGGCGCGCTACGACGACGTGCTCGACATCGGCGTGCGCTGCGGGCGCATCGGCAATTCGTCGATGGTGTTCACTGCAGCCGCGTTCCGCCAGGACCAGTTGCTGGTCAGCGCCGAGCTGGTCTACGTGTTCGCCGACCCGGCGACGCAGACCTCCAAGCCGGTGCCGCAGGAACTGCGCGAGCTGCTGCAGGATTTCGAGGCCGGCAAGCCGATGGTCGCGGTGCGCGTGGGCAGCTGGGCCGAACTCGGCCGCGATGCGCAGCGCATCCGCACCGAGGTGTTCGTCGAGGAGCAGCGCATCCCGCCGGAGCGCGAGTGGGACGACGCCGACGGCGATTGCCTGCATGCCGTCGCCTACAACCACTTCGGCGCGGCGCTGGCCACCGGCCGCATGCTGGAGCACGTGCCGGGCGTCGCCAAGATCGGCCGCATGGCCGTCACGCAGGCGATGCGCGGCAGCGGCGTCGGCCGCGCGGTGCTGGATGCGCTGATGAAGGCGGCGCGCGAGCAGGGCTACCGCGAGGCGGTGCTGCATGCGCAGACCTCGGCCGAGATGTTCTACGCCCGCGCCGGATTCACGCCGCGCGGGCCGGTGTTCGAAGAGGTCGACATCCCGCACGTCGAGATGGTGCGTACGCTGTAGGCGTCGCCCGGATGCCAGTCCGGGAATCCAGGGGCATGGCGCACGAACCCCGGATTGGCATCCGGGCTACGCCTTGCCGGCCGGACGCTTGCGCCGCGGCTCCGGCTTCAGCAGGCTGCGCACGCGCGTCTTGCGCGGGGCTTCGCCCGAAGCCGGATCCTCCGCCTCGTCGACGCTGCCCTGGGCGCTGGCCTCGGCCGGCGGCTCCTCGGTGTAGCGCGGCGGCCAATCCTTCAGTTGCGAGCGGCGCAGCAAGGCCACGCCGCCGGTCGCGCTGTGGGTGCGCTCGAGCACGTGCGTGACGAGGCGCTTGTTGACCCGCTCGGTGATCACCAGCGTCGAGCTGCGCGTGCCGTAGCTCCCGTCGGGCGTGCGGATGAAGGCGGCCGACAGGATCTTCTCCCATTCGGCCGACACGCCGGTCGACGGCAGGTGGGCGTCATCGGCCAGCGTGCGGTCGCCGAGCGCCTCGAACAGCCGCGCGCCCAGCGCATCGACGCCCTCGTCGGATTTCAGCGCCGCGTCCAGCCGCGCCTTCAGCAATTCGACCTTCGGCCACGGCGCGTCGAGCAGGCCGTTCGACAGGCCGTACAGCCCGCGTTCGAGCCGCACCGGGTGGGTCTGGTGGCTGGAGGCCCAGAAGCATTCGCCGCGCTGGAAATCGGTGGCGATGAGGTTGAAGCCGTTGTGGCCGGCCAGCGCGGTGCGCATCCAGAAGCGGTCGGTCTGCAGGTCGCCGGCCAGCCAGCGCGGCACGATGTCGCCGCGCGACGGGGCCTGCGGGTCCTGGCGCGACGGGTCGCGCACGTTGGTCACGAAGGCCATGCGGCCGGCGGCCGTCAGGCCCAGCCAGGTGCCGCCGGCTTCGAGGTCGCGGCCGCCCAGGATGTCGGGCAGGCCGGCGCCCGGTGACCACCAGGCCAGGCGCGCCGTCGGGCGCTTGAAGTATTCGTCGCGGTTCGCCGCCACCACCAGCGGGAAGCGCCGCGACTGGTCGATCGCCAGCGCTACGAGGCACATGGCTCGAAGCCTTYGGTGTGGCGTGCACCGACGATGAACGGTGCGAGCGCCGGCGCCAGGCGCAACTCGATCTCGCGTTGCAGCGTGTCGTCGATGCCGTGCGGCGCGTGGGCGTAGGTTTCCATCCAGGTGTGTTGTTCGTCGCTCGGGGCGGGCCGCCGCAGCAGGCGTGCCTGCAGCCCGGGCCGGTCTGTCATCAGCTGCGCCTGCGCCGCGTGGACCGCGGCCGCCAGCGCCGGCGCGTCGCCAGCCTTCGCCCGATAGTAGATGAACAACTCGCGCACGCTGCAGCCGCCGTGGCGGGTTCCGTGAAGTGTTGAGCGTGAATCGGTCAGGCGGTGACGTCGACGTCGACGTCGTACGGCATCGGCCGGCGCGTCAGCAGCGCACCGTCGGGCGTGCCCAGATGCAGCGTGCCGCCGTCCAGTGCGGCCAGCTTGACCTCGGCCAGCAGGTGGCCGCCGGCTGCGTTGGCGACGCGCCCGGCCGGCTGGCCGGGATCGGCGCTGTGGAAGATCTCCTGGCCCGCGCTCGCGACGGCCTCGGTGTCGAACAGGAAGCTGCGGCGCTTGATCGTGCCGCGGTACTGGCTGCGCGCGACGATCTCCTGGCCGGGGTAGCAGCCCTTCTGGAAATCGACCCCGCCGACCAGCTCGAAATTCAGCATCTGCGGCACGAACTGGTCGACCGTGGCGGCCTCGATGCGCGGCACGGCGCTCGCGACCTCGCCGGCGCGCCAGGCCTCGGGCGGCAGCGCGGGCAGGGCAGGGATCGCCACCCCGGCCGGCGTGGCCCACAGGTAACGTTCGTGACCGTCGGCATCCGGCAGGCGCACGACGCTGCCGCCCGCGTGCTCGCTGCGCCGCCACGGCGCAGCCGGTGCGGCGGCGCCCAGCCAGGCCCTGGCCGACGGCCCGGCCAGGCCGTGCAGCAGCACCTCGGCGGAGGCATCGCTCAGCTTGCACTGCGCGCGCAGCACGAACATCGACAGCCGCTTCAGCGTGGGCGCGAGCAGGTCGGCGCTGCAGGCGAGCAGCAGCTCGTCGGGCGCCGACTTCCACACCACGAAGCTTGCGAGCAGCCGGCCCTTGGCCGAGCAGTAGCCGGCCAGCCGCGCCCGCTCGGTGCCGAGCGTCGCGACGTCGCTGGTCAGCTGGCCGTGCAGGAAGGTGGCCGCATCGGCACCGCGGGCACGGATCACGCCCCAGTGGGTCAGCGAGGTGATTCCGTCGAGGGGGGAGGTTGCGCTCATTGGATACAAAAGCCTGTGGAAGTGCCGATTATCATCAGCGCCCATGATCGGGTCCTCACCGGGGTCTCCGGGCCTTCCGGGCCCGTGGCCCGTCTTCCTGCTGCTGCCGTGAAATTCCTGCGCCGACTGGTCCTGCTGGTCATGGCACTGGCGGTCGTTTCCGCCGCCTGCTGCGCGGGCGCCGTTGCGTGGTGGCTGCAGCAGCCGCTGCCGCTGAACGCCGACACGGTCGAGGTGTCGATCGAGCCCGGCACCTCGCCGCGCGAGGTCGCTGTCGCCTGGACCCAGGCCGGCGTGCAGGCACCGCCGCTGCTGCTGTACGAATGGTTCCGCTGGTCGGGCCAGGCGCGCAAGATCCGCGCGGGCAGCTATGCGATAGCCCGCGGCATCACGCCGCGGACCCTGCTCGACAAGATGGTGCGCGGCGACGAGGTGCTGTCCACCGTGCGGCTGATCGAAGGCTGGACCTTCCGCCAGTTCCGCGCCGAGCTGGCCCATGCCCCCGACCTGAAGCAGGCCACCGCCGGCATGAGCGAGGCCCAGCTGATGGCCGCGATCGGCGCGGCCGGTGTCGCGCCCGAGGGCCGCTTCTATCCCGACACCTATGCCTTCAGCAAGGGCGCGAGCGACCTGGCGGTGCTCAAGCGCGCGCACCGCGCGATGCAGCGCCAGCTGGAACTGGCCTGGGCCGAGCGCGCCGCCAGTTCGCCGCTGCGCAATGCCGACGAGGCCTTGACGCTGGCGTCGATCGTCGAGAAGGAAACCGGCACGCCGGCCGACCGCAGCCGCGTCGCCGGGGTCTTCACCAACCGGTTGCGCATCGGCATGCCGCTGCAGACGGACCCGACGGTGATCTACGGGCTGGGCGAGAGCTTCGACGGCAACCTGCGCAAGCGCGACCTGACCACCGATTCGCCGTACAACACCTACCTGCGGCTCGGCCTGCCGCCGACGCCGATCGCGATGCCGGGCCGTGCCTCGCTGCTCGCCGCGGTGCATCCGGACAACACCCGTGCCTTGTACTTCGTCGCCCGCGGCGACGGCAGCAGCCAGTTCAGCGAGACGCTCGCCGAGCATAATCGCGCCGTCAACCAGTACCAGAAGTAAAGCCCCCATCCCCGTGCGCGGACGATTCATCACCTTCGAAGGCATCGACGGCGCCGGCAAGTCCACGCACATCGACGCACTGGCAGAGCACCTGCGCAGCGCCGGCCGCCAGGTGGTGCTGACGCGCGAACCGGGCGGCACGCCACTGGCCGAGCAACTGCGCGAGCTGCTGCTGCATGCGCCGATGGACCCGCTGACCGAGGCGCTGCTGGTGTTCGGCGCGCGCCGCGACCACCTGGCCCAGGTGATCGAGCCGGCGCTGGCGCAAGGCCGCACCGTGCTGTGCGACCGCTTCACCGATGCCAGCTTCGCCTACCAGGGCGGCGGGCGCGGCTTCGACGCCACCGTGCTGGCCACGCTGGAAACCTGGGTGCAGCGCGAGCTGCAACCCGACCTGACCTTCTGGTTCGACCTGCCGGCCGCGCTGGCCGCCGAACGCCGTGCCGCGGTGCGCGCGCCGGACCGTTTCGAGCAACAGGACCTGGCCTTCTTCGAACGCGTGCGCGCCGGCTACGAGGCGCGCTGGCGCGCGGCGCCGCAGCGCATCGTGCGCATCGATGCGGCCGCCTCGCGCGAGCAGGTCCGGCAGCAGGTTCTCGTCACGCTGGAGCAGCATCCGTGGTAGATGCCGATGGAAAGCTGCCGCTGCCCTGGCTGGCGGCAGCCCTCGACGAGGCCTTGCGCACGCAGCGCGGCCATGCCTTGCTGGTCCATGGCCCGCAGGGCATCGGGCAGTTCGAGCTCGGCCTGATCCTGGCCCAGTCGTGGCTGTGCGAAGCGTCGCCTGCGGGTGGCCCGCTGCGCGCCGCCTGCGGTCGCTGCGCGAGTTGCCACCTGGTTCAGGCGCGCTCGCACCCCGACCTGCTGGTGCTGCTGCCCGAGGCCTTGCGCGAATCGCTGGGCTGGGATGCGGCCGACGAAGGCGACGCCGACAAGGCCTCGAAGGCCAAGCCGAGCAAGGAGCTGAAGGTCGAGGCGATCCGCGGCGCGGTGAACTTCGCGCAGACCACGTCGGCGCGCGGGCGCGGCAAGGTCGTGCTGCTGCACCCGGCCGAGCGCATGAACGGCATCTCGGCCAACACCTTGCTGAAGACGCTGGAAGAGCCGCCCGGCGCGGCGCGCTTCATCCTGAGCAGCGGCGCGCCGGATGCCTTGCTGCCGACCATCCGCAGCCGCTGCCAGGCGCTGCCGCTGGCGCTGCCGCCGGCCGAACTGGCGACGCGCTGGCTGGCCGAACACAAGGTGGCGCAGCCCGAGGTGCTGCTCGCCGCCGCAGGTGGCCAGCCGCTGCAGGCGCTGGAATGGGCGCAGGACGGCGTCGATGCCGTCGCGTGGCTGAGGCTGCCGAAGCAGCTCGCGGCCGGGGACGCGAATGGCCTCGCGGCGTGGCCGCTGCCGCGCCTGCTGGACGCCATGCACAAGCTCTGCCACGACGCGCTGTGCCTGGCGTGCGGTGCGCCGCAGCGCTACTTTCCGCCGGCGTCGCTGCCGGCCGCGATGCCCTTGTACGGCCTGACGCGCTGGGCCGCCGCGCTGTCGACCGCGAGCCGCCACGGCGAGCACCCGTGGAACCAGCCGGTGATGGTGGAATCCTTGGTGCAGCAGGCGCGCGAAGCGCTGGCGCCGGCTCGCGCCGGCAGGGGCCATTCGGTACACTCGGACCGATGAGCGATTCGTCCGCGACCCCTGCACGTCCTGCCGGCACTGCCGCGCCTGCCACCGCTGCCGCCGCCCGGCCCAGCGTGATCCAGCTGGTCTTCCGCGAAAAGGGGGCGCTGTACGCCGCCTTCATCCCGCTGTTCAGCGAAGGCGGCCTGTTCGTGCCGACCACCCGCGAGTACAAGCTCGGCGAAGACATCTACCTGCTGCTGTCGCTGCCCGAAGACCCGCAGCGCTACCCGGTGGCCGGCAAGGTCGCCTGGATCACGCCGGCCAATGCGTCCGGCGGCCGCACCCAGGGTGTCGGCGTGCGTTTCCCGACCGACGAGAAGACGCGTGTGCTGAAGCTGAAGATCGAGGAGATCCTCGGCACCTCCATCCAATCCGCGAAGCCGACCCAGACCATCTGAGCCCGGCTGCGCAGCGCTTGCTGCCATGTTTGTCGATTCCCACTGCCACCTGAGCTTTCCCGAGCTGCGCGCCCGGCTGGATGAAATCCGTGCCGAGATGGCCGCGGCGCAGGTCGACCGCGCGCTGTGCATCTGCACGACGCTCGAAGAATTCGACGGCGTGCATTCGCTGGCCACGGCCTACGACAACTTCTGGGCCTCGGTCGGCGTGCATCCCGACAACGAGGACGTGCTCGAGCCGAGCGTCGAGACGCTGGTCGAGCTGAGCCGGCGCGACAAGGTGATCGCGATCGGCGAGACCGGCCTCGACTACTACCGCCTGAACGGCCGCAGCATCGCCGACATGGAATGGCAGCGCGAGCGCTTCCGCGTCCACATCCGCGCCGGGCTGCAGCGCGACCTGYCGCTGATCATCCACACGCGCAGTGCGTCAGCCGACACCGTGGCGCTGCTGAAGGAGCAGGGCGCGGGCCGTTCGCGCGGCGTGTTCCATTGCTTCACCGAGACGATGGACGTCGCGCGCCAGGCGCTCGACCTGGGCTTCCTGATCTCGTTCTCCGGCATCCTGACCTTCAAGAACGCCGTCGAGCTGAAGGAGGTGGCGCGCTACGTGCCGCTGGACCGCTGCTTGATCGAGACCGACAGCCCCTACCTGGCGCCGGTGCCGTATCGCGGCAAGACCAACAGCCCCGCCTATGTGCCGTATGTCGCGAAGCAGGTGGCCGAGCTGAAAGGCATCACGGTGGAGGAGGTCGCGGCCCGGACCAGCCGCAACTTCGAGACCCTGTTCGGTGTTGCCTCACCAGAGATTTCACTTCAATAACACTATCCAAGTGATTGTTATTAAAGTATTTTTTTCATACAAAATCGATTTCATTACACCCCGTGGCGTGGCTCTGCCGACAGCCGTGTCAGGGTTCTTCTGACCCCTCGTTTGGAGCAGTACCGACTACGAGGAAGACGTTGAGGCGCCTACAGTGAACTCCATCGACACACCGTTCACTGGAGAGTCACCATGCAGAACACTGACAGCACCGAGATCGTAGGCAACCCCTTCGTCCTGATGTTGAACCCCGCCGAGGTGTTCCAGGCCATGGAACGCTCCGAGCGCCTGGAGCGCCTGCAGCGCCGCGTCTGCCGCCCGCTGGACAAACCGCTGATCCCGCGTGTCGAGTCCGACATCAACGCCTACGATCACCTGATCGACCTCGAGCCCGAGGCCGACAACGAAGACTGATGATCCGTGTGTCGTAGCATCGAAGCACCCCGTGACGCTTCGATGACATGACCGCCAAGACCGAGACCCCCGCGTACGACGCCCTGGCCGCGCAAAGCCAGCGCCTTCACCATTTCGACCACCTGCGCGCGATCGCAGGCTGGGACCAGGCGGCGATGATGCCGCCCAAGGGCAACGATGCCCGGGCCGCTGCGGTGGCCGAGCTGTCGGCCCTGATGCACCGCATCCGCACCGATCCCGCGACCTCCGGCGAGATCGAACGTGCCGAGCAGGAACCGCTGGACGATTTCCAACGCGCCAACCTGCGCGAGATCCGCCGCGAATGGCGGCTCGCGAACGCACTCCCCGAATCCCTGGTCCAGGCCCGCTCGCTGGCCACCGCGCGCTGCGAGCACGCCTGGCGCACACAGCGGCCGGCCAATGACTGGGCCGGCTTCCTGGTCAACTTCCGCGAGGTCGTGCGCGTCGCGCGCGAAGAGGCCCGGCTGCTGTCCGAGCAGACCGGCAGCTCGAAGTACGACGCGTTGATGGACCGCTACGAACCCGGGATGACCTGCGCCGAGGTCGACCGCGTGTTCGGCGACCTGCGCCAGTGGCTGCCCGGCCTGATCGCGCAGGTGCGCGAGCGCCAGTCGCACGAGACGGTGATCGAGCCGGTCGGCCCGTTCCCGGTCGAGCAGCAGCGCCGGCTGTGCGAACGCGTGATGCAGCTGCTGGACTTCGACTTCAGCGCCGGCCGGCTCGACGTCAGCACCCATCCGTTCTCCGGCGGCGTGCCCGAAGACGTGCGGCTGACCACCCGCTACCGCGAAGACGGCTTCCTGCAAAGCCTGATGGGCACCATCCACGAGACMGGGCACGGCCGCTACGAGCAGAACCGCCCGCGCGGCTGGCTCGGCCAGCCGGTGTCGAGCGCGCGCTCGATGGCCATCCACGAAAGCCAGAGCCTGAGCTTCGAGATGCAGCTCGGCTGCAGCCGCGGCTTCGCGCAGCGGCTGGCGCCGCTGGTGGCCGAGCATTTCGGCGCGCAGCCGGCGTTCGAGCCCGACAACCTGTACCGCCTCGTCACCCGCGTGAGCCCGGGCTTCATCCGCGTCGACGCCGACGAGGTGACCTACCCGGCCCACGTGATCCTGCGCTACCAGATCGAACGCGCGCTGATCGAGGGCGAGATCGAGCCGGAAGACATTCCCGGCCTGTGGGACACCGGGATGATGGCGCTGCTCGGCGTCGACACGCGCGGCAACTTCAGCAACGGCCCGCTGCAGGACGTGCACTGGCCGGAAGCGCTGTTCGGCTACTTCCCGTGCTACACGCTGGGCGCGATGTACGCGGCGCAGTGGTTCGCGACGCTGCGCCGCCGGCAGCCCGACCTGGATGCCCGCATCGCCGCCGGCGACCTGTCACCGGTGTTCGACTGGCTGCGCGACAACGTGTGGCAGCAGGCGAGCCGCTGGACCACTGCCGAGCTGTCGGTGCGCGCGAGCGGCGAGCCGCTGAACCCGCTCCATTTCCGGCGCCACCTGGAAACACGCTACCTGGGCTGACCGGAAGGCGGCTGCGGCGGCCGGCGCGGCCGCACCATCGTGTCGAGCAGCCGCTGCAGCGCTGCGTCGAGATCGCTGCAGCGCCCGGTGTGCACCGGCGAGGTCTGGATCGCGGTGCTGCGCGGCGCCACCAGCCAGTCGAAGCGCTCGCGCGGCAGCAGCCGGCCGAGCGCGCCGGCCTCGGTGCCACCGCGGCAGATGGCCGGGATCGCGGCCAGCGAGGCGCGGATCGCGGCCAGGTCCAGCCCCGGGTCCAGCGCCAGCAGGCGGGTCTCGTCGACCTCGATGCCGGCCTGCAGGAAACCCGAGGGTGCGCACGACACGATCGCACCGACGTTGATGAACTCGCCGCGCTCGACACGCGGCACCACGCGCACGATCGCGTAGTCGTAGGTGCAGAGTTCACGCGAGCTGGGAGCGGGCACGGAGGGCCTCCTCGACAAAGACGGCCGACGCGGCCAGCCGGCGCGTCAGGTAGTCGGTATACGCCTGGCGGTGGGCAGTGCGGTCGGCGAAGACCTCGGGCTCGTCCAGCCAGTCATCGGGGATCAGCGCGACGATGCCGGCGATGGCTTGCGGCGTGATCGCGGCGCGCATCTTCGCGTCGGCTTCGGGCAGGGCGCTCGCGAACGGCAGCAGCACGTGGTCGCGCACCAGCGCAAACGGACTTGCGGCGCGCTCGAGGTGGCCGCCCCACGAATGGTGGAAGTACAGCGCCGCCCCGTGGTCGATCAGCCACAGGCGCCGGTGCCACATCAGCAGGTTGCTGTTGCGCGGCGTGCGGTCGACGTTGGTGATGAAGGCATCGTGCCAGACGATGGCCGACGCGATGTCGGCCGGCGGGTGGTCGGCCAGCGGATCGAAGGTGACCGAGCCCGGCAGGTAGTCGAGCGCCAGGTTCAGGCCGGTGCTGGCGCGGATCAGGTCCTGGATTTCCGGATCGGGTTCGGTGCGGGCCAGTTCGCCGTCCAGCTGCACCAGCACGATCTCCGGCACCGCGAGGCCGGCCAGGCGCGCGAGCTCGCCGCACACCAGCTCGGCGATCAGCGCCTTCGGGCCCTGGCCGGCGCCGCGGAACTTGAGCACGTACAGGCCCTGGTCGTCGGCCTCGATGATCGCGGGCAGCGACCCGCCTTCGCGCAGCGGCGTGACGTAGCGGGTGGCGCAGACCGTGCGCAGGATGGGGGAGGGCATCGCGCGATTGTCTCAGGCCCCGCCGTAGCGCTCGGTGCGGATCGCGTGGGCCGGCACGCCGTTGTGCCGCAATCCGTCGGCGACGGCCTCGACGAAGGGCGTCGCGCCGCACACGAAGGCTTCGCGCGGCACCTCGCCCCAGTCGGCCAGCGCCTGCTGCAGCATCGCGGCGTCGATGCGGCGGTCTTGATCGCGCTCGCGGCGGCGGGCCTCGCGCGTCGTGACGACCAGCCAGCGGAAGGCCGGGTCGGCCGCCTCCATCGCGTGCAGCTCATCGGCGGCGATCAGCTCGTCGTGCGTGCGCGCCGAGCAGACGAGCAGGGCGGGCGCATCCGATCCCGCCGCGCGCCGCTGCCGCAGCATCGCCAGCAAGGGCACCACGCCCGAGCCGCCGCCCACCAGCAGCAACGGCCCGCCATCGGCCGGCCGCCACACGAAATGCCCGCCGATCGGGCCGCGTGCCTCGATCGCGTCGCCGGCCGTGGCCACGTCGTGGAACCAGGGCGAGACCTCGCCGTCGTCGAGGCGCTCGATCAGCAGCTCGACCCGCGCCGCGCCCGGTGCCGACGCGATCGAGTAGCTGCGCTGCGCCTGGTAGCCATCGGGTGCCGTCAGCCGCAGCTCCAGGTGCTGGCCGGCCAGCTGGCCCGGCAGCTGCAGGCGCAGCGACACGCTGACGACGCGCGGCGTGCAGCGCCGCACCTCGTCGATCACGACCTCCTGCCAGCCCAGCGGCGCGGTCATGGATCGTTCGTGTAGCGTTGCTCGCGCCACGGGTCGCCGCGCATGTGGTAGCCGCGCAGCTCCCAGAAACCGGCCTCGTCGCGCGCGGTGAAGCGCAGGCCCTTGACCCACTTCGCGCTCTTCCAGAAGTACAGGTGCGGCACCAGCAGCCGCGCCGGCCCGCCGTGTTCGGCCGCGAGTGGCGCGCCGCCGAAGCGGGTCGCGACCATCGCCTGCCCGTTGACCAGGTCGGCCAGCGGCACGTTGGTGTCGTAGTCGTCGAACGAGCGCGCCAGCACGTAGGGCGTGGGGGCCGCGATGCCGGCGGCGCGCAGCAGGTCGTCGACCGTCACGCCCTGCCATTCGGTGTCGAATTTCGACCAGGTGGTCACGCAGTGAATGTCGCCGCGCCAGGTGGTCTGCGGCAGGGCGTTGAACTCGTCCCAGCTCCAGCTGGCCAGTGGCCGCGGCCCGTCGTGCAGCGTGAAGCGCCAGGCGTCGAGCCCGATGACGGGCGTCGGCCCGAAGGACAGCACCGGGAAATCGTCGGTGATGTGCTGTCCGGGCGGCAGGCGCCGGGCCACGTCGCTGGCCGGGCGGCGGCCGAAGAATCCACGGGTTGCCATCTCGATCCTCCTTCGGGGATGTTCGCATGCATTTTCCGAGCCCGTCAGAGCCCGCGCACGTCCGACTCCACGCGCGCCAGCTCGCCGGCGATCTCGTCCAGCGCCGCGGCCGGATCGCGCACCGTGCCGGTGTGGACGCTGTCGGCCAGCGCGGTGCTCAGGCCGGCCAGGCGCTGTGCCCCCAACTGCTCGGCCGACGTGGCCAGCGCGTGCGCGGCGCGCTTCAGCTCGGGCCGGCGCGACGCGTCGCCGGCCGCCTCGCGCATCTGCTGCAGCAGCCGCGGCGCCTCGCTGAGGAAGGTGGACGCCACCGAATGCAGCAGGTCGTGCATGCCGGGGCGCTGCTGTGCGCGCAGTGCCGCCAGCGCCTGCGGCGCGAGCCGCTCCGGCGCGCCCATCCAGCGTCGCAGCACGTGCTCGATGGTGTCGCGCGTGAAGGGCTTGGCGATGTAGTCGTTCATGCCGGCGGCGATGCATTCGTCGCGGTCGCCGGCCATCGCGTTCGCGGTCAGCGCGATCACCGGCAGATCGCGGTCGCCCTGCGCGCGGATGCGCCGCGTCGCCTCCAGCCCGTCGATGCCCGGCATCTGGCAATCCATCAGCACCGCGTCGTAGAAGCGCTCGCGGCAACGCGCAATGGCCTGCAGCCCGTCGGTCGCGCGGTCGACCTGCAGCCCCAGCGATTCCAGCATCGCCGCCGCCACCTCCATGTTGACCGGGTTGTCCTCGGCCAGCAGCACGCGCCGGCCGGTCAGCGGGCCGCTGTCGCCGCCGCGCGCCGCCACCGCCTCGCGTGCGGCCGGTGCGGCCTGCGCGGCGCGGAACGGGATGCGCACGCTGAAGGTGGAACCACGTCCCTTGGCGCTGTCGACCGAGATCGAGCCGCCCATCAGCGTGATCAGCTGGCGCGTGATCGCGAGACCCAGGCCGGTGCCGCCATAGCGCCGCGTCATCGAGCCGTCGGCCTGCGTGAAAGGCTGGAACAGCTGCGAGCGGGCCAGCTCGTCCATGCCGATGCCGGTGTCGCGCACGGTGAACTCGACGCGCGAGCCTTCGCCGTCCCAGGGCAGGGCGCGCAGCTGCAGCGAGATCTCGCCGTGCTCGGTGAACTTGACGGCGTTGCTCAGCAGGTTGGCCAGCACCTGGCGCAGGCGCATCGGGTCGCCGCGCACGGCCTGCGGCACCGAGGCGCCGATGTCCTCGACCAGGGCCACGCCCTTGCGCCGCGTCGGCGCGCCGTACAGGCCCAGTTCGTCGCGCACCAGCGCGACCAGGTCGAAATCGATCTGCTCCAGCTCGACCTTGCCGGCCTCGATCTTCGAGACGTCGAGGATGTCGTTGATCAGGTGCAGCATGGTCTCGCCGGAGCCGTAGGCCGACGTGGCCAGGTCGCGCTGGCGCGGCGTCAGCTCGGTCTGCAACAGCAGTTCGGTCATGCCCAGCACGCCGTTCATCGGCGTGCGGATCTCGTGGCTCATGTTGGCCAGGAAGGCCGACTTGGCGCGGCTGGCGCTTTCGGCCGCGGCGCGCGCGCTTTCAAGCTCGCGCAGCATCTGGTCGCGGCGCTCGAGCAGCCGGTAGACCCACAGCGTGAGCCACAGCAGCAGCGCGTTCAGCCCGAGCGCCAGCCCGGCCACCAGCCAGTTGGTCTGGCGCCAGTGCGCCAGCACCACGGTGTCGGCGGCGATGATGCTGACCAGCAGCGGGTATGACTGCGACACCGTCGGCGCGACGATGCGCAGCCGGTCGTCGCCCGGGTTGGTGGGGCGCGGGTCGGAGAAGATGGCGGTGTTGCCGAACTGCCGGTCGGGGTTCAGCGCCTGCAGCGACTTGCTGCCCTTGATGACGCGCCCCATGAAATCCTCGAGGTGCGGGTGGCGCGCCAGCAGCGTCGCGTCGCCGCGCAGCAGCGCGAGCGAGACGTCGCTCTGCGGGAAGCTCATCGAACGGTAGAAGCGCTCGAAGTATTCGCTCTCGATGCCCACCAGCGCGACGCCGATCATCCGGCCCTGCGGGTTGCGCAGCTTGCGCGCCAGGTAGAACGTCCAGCGGCCGTTGCCGCGGTTCTTGACCGGCTCGGACAGGTAGACGTCGAGCGTCGGGTTGGCCAGGTGCTCGCGCAGGTAGTCGCGGTCGGACAGGTTGATCTCGGGCGGCGGGTAGCTGCGCGAAAAGTTGACGACGTCGCCCGCGCTGGTGGCGAGCGTGATGACGTCGATCTGCGGCAGGTCTTTCTGCCGGTCTCGGATCATGTCGAATACCGCCTGCCGGCCGGCGATGCGGCGCAGCGCCGCCTCGTCTTCGGGCGCTGCCTTGTTCACCTCGTCGACCACGCGGCCCAGCACCGCGTCGGCGGCGGCGAGGGTCTGGTCGGCGTGCCGCACCGCCAGCATCGACAGGTTGGACAGGAACAGGCGCCAGTCATCCAGGGCATCGCTGCGGCTGCGCCAGCTGACGAAGCCGGCGGCTGCCAGCGTCAGGGCGATGACCAGGCAGCCGACCAGCAGCACCGAATGGCTGCGCCGCAGGCCGCGGCGACTGCCCGCACCCGATGCGCCGGCCGAAGCCGCAGAAACTGCCTGTTGCTCCATCCCCATCGGCGGATGATGCCGCGTTTTGCCACGGCGCGGCAGCGGGTGCAACGCGGAGATCTAGACGACGCTGGCGAGGGCGCGGGTCACGCGCCGGGCTTGTCCATCGGTGATCAGGCCGCTCAGCAGCTGCAGGAAGCGCGGCTGCTCGAGCCCGGAGACGATGTACTGCCAACGGTAGGCCTTCAGCATCACGGCCTTCAGGTGCTCCAGTTCGTCGGGTGTGCGGGCGCCGCGCACGTGCAGGAAATACCGGACGTCGGCCTCGCTCTGCTGCAGCAGCAGGCCGTCGAGGGCCAGCACCAGCTCGATCAGGTCGTCGACCGCTGCATCGCGCTCCTGGGGCGACAGCTTGCGGTCTTCGCGCACCCATTCGAGTTCGTCGAGCACCGCGTGCTGGCATTCTTCCTTCCAGTGGAACAGGAACACGTCCTTGAACAGCGACGACAGCTCGGGATCGGGCTGGATGCTGTGCCGGTAGTGGGCCTGCGTGAAGAGCTCGATGTGGCAGGTCAGCGCCAGCACGGCCCAGGTCGACTTGCCCAGCACCATTYGCGCCACCGGATCGGCCTGCGGCACGAACGCGTAGCCCGCAGCCATGCCGGTGGCCATCAGGTGCTCGAGGCGGCGGAACAGCGCCTGGTGCTTCAACTCCTCTTCGCTGAAGCGCACCAGCGCCTCGAGCGCCACCTGGTCGCCCAGCCAGTGGTCGCGGCTCACGTCGAGCAGCTTGGCGTTGATGAAGCGCTCGACCAGCCCGAACATGTTGGCGTAGGTGCGGCCCTGGATCTGGCTGAGCAGGCGCTTGTCGGCGGTGTCGAGGAAGCGCAGGTTCTGCAGCCGCGACAGGCCGTCGGGCAGGAACTTCTGGTCGAAGTCGAACACGCGACCGCGGATGACGTCGCGGTCGATGTCCCAGCGCACGCGCTTGGAGATCTCGATGCAGCGCGCATAGCGGTCGACCGACGCGATCGGCGCGCGCGCGACGGCAGCGGTGTGGGGGGGGCGGTGCGGGCCGGCCGCGGGATCGGGGTCGGGGAGGGGGGCGGCGCTCATGAAGGCTTCTCCTGGGTGTTGCAGATGGGTGCAACGCTACCGAGCGCTCAAGGAGAAATTGTGGAGCCCGGTGCGCCCGGAGGGGGCGCACCGTCACTGCAAGCTCACTGCAGCGGCTGCTGGGCGGAGGCCCGCGTTCGTCGCGGCACGCGCTTGCGGCCGGCGGTGGCCGGCGACAGCGCGGCCGCCCAGGCCGGCACCGGCGCCGACTGCGGCAGGCTCCAGTCGCCGCAGCGCGGGTTGATGCCGCGCGTTTCGGCGCGCGGCGCGAGCTGCTCGTCGACGATGCGGCCCAGCTTGAGCAGCAGCACGCGGGCGTAGTCGGCGTCGTCGGCGACCAGGTGGCGCAGCTCGTCGCGGATGCGCATCACCTGCAGGCGCAGCTGCTGCACCGGCGCGAGTTCGGCGTGGCGTTCGATCGCCACCAGGTCGTCATGGGTCAGGGCAGTCATGGGCGAGGTCCTTCATCGTTGGAATCGTTGGCAACACGCATTTACCTTTCGGGGCTTGCGGCACGGAGGGCGCCGTGGCAAGAGTGTCCGGCCGGCGCGGGCAGGGGTTTCCGGGCGGGCCGAAGACACAGCGGCAAATGCGAAGCATCATGGGGCGATGAACTCCCTTCGCGACCAGGCAGGGCAGCCCGCGCCGGCAGCGGCCCTGATCGATGTCGACCGGCTGCTGGCGGCCTACTTCGCCGACCGGCCCGACCCGTCGGTGGCGGCGCAGCGGGTGGCATTCGGCACCTCGGGCCACCGCGGCTCGTCGCTCGACCGCTCGTTCAACGAGTGGCACGTGCTGGCGATCGCGCAGGCGATCTGCGAGTACCGCGCCGGCGCCGGCATCACCGGGCCCTTGTTCCTGGGCGCCGACACGCATGCGCTTTCGGCGCCGGCCTGTGCCAGCACGCTGGAGGTGCTGGCGGCGCATGGCGTCGACGTGATGCTGGCGGTGGGCGACGAGTTCACTCCGACGCCGGTGGTCTCGCATGCCATCCTGGCGCACAACCGGCGGCAGGGCTCGCGCGCCGACGGCATCGTGATGACGCCGTCGCACAACCCGCCGCGCGACGGCGGCTTCAAGTACAACCCGCCGCACGGCGGCCCGGCGGACACCGGCGTCACCGCCGGGATCGAGGCGCGGGCGAACCGGCTGCTCGAAGCGCGCCTCGAGGGCGTGAAGCGGCTGCCGCAGGCGCAGGCGCTGAAGGCGGCGACGACGCACCGCCACGACTACCTGAACAGCTATGTCGACGACCTGGCCGCCGTGATCGACTTCGATGCGGTGCGCGGCGCCGGCCTGCGGCTGGGCGTCGACCCGCTGGGCGGGGCCGGCGTGCACTACTGGTCGGCGATCGCCGACCGGCACCGACTCGACCTGTCGGTGGTGAGCGAGGTGGTCGATCCGCGCTTCGCCTTCATGACGCTGGACTGGGACGGCCAGATCCGCATGGATCCGTCGTCGTCGTTCGCGATGCAGCGGCTGGTGAAGCTGAAGGACCGGTTCGACATCGCCTTCGCCTGCGACACCGACCACGACCGGCACGGCATCGTCACGCCCAAGGCCGGGCTGCTGCAGCCCAACAACTACCTGGCGCTCATGGTCGATCATCTCTTCGGGCACCGGCCGCAGTGGCCGGCACACACCGGCGTCGGCAAGACGGTGGTGACGACGCAGCTGATCGAGCGGCTGGCGGCGCGCCTGGGGCGGCGGCTGTTCGACATGCCGGTCGGCTTCAAGTGGTTCGTCGACGGATTGCAGGACGCGAGCATCGGCTTTGCCGGCGAGGAAAGCGCGGGCGCGACGTTCCTGCGGCGCGACGGGTCGCTGTGGACGACCGACAAGGACGGCATCACGGCGGCCTTGCTGTCGGCCGAGATCACGGCGCGCAGCGGGTGTGACCTGGGCGAGTCGTACGACGCGCTGACCGGAGAACTGGGCCGGCCGTTCGCCGGGCGCATCTCGGCGGCAGCGACACCGGCGCAGAAGCAGCGCCTGGCCGGGTTGTCGCCGCAGCAGATCACGTCGACCGAATTGGCCGGCGAGAAGATCGACAGCGTGCTGAGCCACGCGCCCGGCAATGGCGCGCCGATCGGCGGCATCAAGGTCAGTACCGAACGCGGCTGGTTCGCGGCCAGGCCGTCGGGGACCGAGGACATCTACAAGATCTATGCGGAGAGCTTTGCCAGCGAAGCGCAGCTGGGGCGGCTGTTGGAGGCGGCGCAGGAGGTGGTGGATCGGGCGCTGTAGGCCGGCGTCGGCCAGGCTCCATAAGCGCGACAATGTATATTATGTAAACTGATAGAAGCGCCGTCGGTGCGCTCGGCCGCTGGTTACGCGCTGAATTCCGCGAAAGCCTCGCGCACGCCCAATCGATAGAGCTGACCGTCGCTCAGCACATAGAGGTATCCGCCGCGCCCGACAGTGCGCTCCGGGCGCATGGCGTCGCCGGCCGGGTCCACCATGCCGAACGTCCTCATCGCTGTAGCGCGACCGCCCTCCTGTAGCCGCATGAGCCTGAAGGCATCGCGCTCGCGGTAGGCACCGGCAAACAGGGCGCACTCGTCGGCTACCGCGAATGCATGACTGCCATGCACGGGAACGGACCACGTCGAAACGACCCGATGCTTGTGCAGATGCACCAACGGAAAGTCCGTGTAGTAGTAGCACCAGACGTCATCGTCCGATGCCACATTCAAGGCGTAGCAGTCCGAGATGTAGCCCGCGTTTCCTCCATGTTCGAACTCATAGAGCTTCTTCCCGGTGGCATCCCACGCCACCAGGCCTGATGCCCCGATTGGGTTGGTCCATCCGTAGTTGCCAAACACACCCTCGTCGAAGAAGGATGTCCAGACCTCGCCACGCGACGTAACTTGAGTGCTCTCAATGCCGTCTCCTAGGACGAGCTCTCGCTTCAAGACTCCCGCACGGGAGTAGACACGGCCGTTGTGGTCCACGTCGCCCGCGCTTCGAAACATCGAGCGGGAACACACGAGCAGAAGTTCATCGCCACCAAGCGGCTGAACGTCGTGAATGTTGAATGCCTCTTGCTCAATCAATGTCTGAAGCACAACCTCGTCCCCAAGCAGTCCGACGACGCGGTACCTTTGCGGCGCATCCGGTCGCGTCTTGGCGAATGACCCACCCACGGCCGTTGTTCTGTAGTCGAGCGGCTTTTGGGCAATCACCAGATAGACCACGCCATCGGGCCCGACATTCAGAGCGACGAGGTCGTCGCCAGCGAGGTGCTCGCGGATGGAACAGAGGGGAGAAAGCTGGACTGAGGTCTTCAACGTCTGCGCGTCCTGCAAGGCCGAGTAGTCGCGACGAAGCTTAGGAGCCTCCTCAGGTTCCCGCCCATGGAATACGCATGCCGCATGTCTTCCCTCCCCTCGCGGACGTGTTTGTTCGCGGCATCTTCTCACGTCAGTAGGCCCAGCCCGGGCAAGCGACGACCGCGTCCGTGCGCGCGTTGAAGAGCTCGTGCTCGTCGAAGTAGCAGCCCTGGATTGTTGCGCAGGCGCGTCGGTGGACGTCAAGACCTCGGCGCCGTCACAAGTCGATCATGAATGTGCGCCGGCGCTGGTCGAAACTACGCCGCCATGGACTTCGCACGCATCACCTCGCCCCAGCCCGGCCGCCCTTCCCGTCCGGCTCCATACCCCGGCTGAACGGAACGTGGCCCGCAATATGGCGAAAGACGACCCTCTCGAGACATTGTCCGATCCGGCCCGGCGTGCGTTCGCCTTCGGCCTCGGCCTGTTCCCGATGCTGCCGCTGCTGCCCGGATGCGATGCAGACGCCGAAGAGGCCGACTCGTCGGCGCAGGCGGCACCGGCCGCAGGGACCGGCTCCGCGCCGGCGTCGGTGAGCGGCGTCTTTCGCCATCCGGGGCTGCTGGTCACCGAAGACGACTTCACGCGCATCCGCGCGCACATCAAGGCCGGCCAGCAGCCGTGGACGGATTGGTGGAACAAGCTGTGCGCCGACGGCCTCACCCACCTGGACGCCAAACCCAATCCGCAGGTGGCGGTGTATCGCGCCGACGGCACCAAGTGGGCGATGTACCGCGACATCCAGCGCGCATGGTGCCTGGCACTGCGCTGGAGGCTGTCCGACGACACGCGCTACGCAGACAAGGCCGTCGAAACGCTGGACGCCTGGGCGAACACGTTGAAGATGATCGGGACCGTGCCCGAGGGATCGACCGCCCATGACGACCACACCTTCATCCTGCTGGCCGGCATGCAGGGCCACCAGTGGGCGCAGGCCGGCGAGATCCTGCGCGGCTACAGCGGCTGGGCGCCGGCGAGCCTGGCGCGGTTCCAGGACATG
Source organism: Rhizobacter sp. P2_D12 (assembly GCF_056404395.1). Classification (NCBI taxonomy): domain Bacteria; kingdom Pseudomonadati; phylum Pseudomonadota; class Betaproteobacteria; order Burkholderiales; family Sphaerotilaceae; genus Rhizobacter; species Rhizobacter sp. P2_D12. The sequence continues at coordinate 37,398 of NZ_JBFUEB010000006.1, forward strand.
CTGCTGCAGGTCTTCGGCGGCATCTGCCGAGATCGTCTCGCCAACCCGAGCCTCGGGTCTCACGCCAACTGGGACATGTCGTCGCTCTGCGGTGCGCTGGCCATCGGCGTGTTCTGCGACCGGCCCGACCTGTACCGGCAGGCCTGCGACTACTACGCGGGCAACAACCGCGGCAAGCTGCAGATGTTCGGCAACGGCTCCGTCGTGCACGGCGTCTACTTCATGCACCCGGGCCATCTCGGGCAGTGGGAGGAAAGCGGTCGCGACCAGGGCCATTCGACGCTGGGCATGTCGCTGGGTGGCGACCTGCTGGAGATGGCCTGGAACCAGGGGGACGACCTGTACGGGCTCTACGACAACCGTTTCCTCGCGGCTGCCGAGTACGTGGCCCGCTCCAACCTGCTGGACGAGAGCGGCAAGACCTACCCGATGCCCTATGCACGCGAACACAACCCGTCGCAACCCCATACCTCCCTGTGGACGGAAGTGAACCAGTCGTTCCAGCACGGCCGCAACGCCTGGGAGCCCATCTTCAACCACTATGTGAATCGCATGGGCCTGGCGGCCCCCAACGTCGCGCGCATGGTGCCGCTGTGCGAGCCGAACTACGGGTCGGGCAATGGCGATGACATGGTGTTCCCGACGCTGACGCACCGCCGCGCGGCCTATGCCGGGCCGATGAAGCCGCCGTCCGGCCTCACCGCCCAGGTGCGCGACGGCCAGGCCGTGCTCTCGTGGTGGGGCAGCGTCGGGGCGGCATCCTATGTCGTCAGGCGGGGAACGAGTGCCGCGGGTCCCTTCGCCGACCTGRCCACGGTCGCGTCGACTCAACTGCTCACCCACACCGACACGCCGCCCCGGAGCACCTGGTTCTACCAGGTCACCGCCGTGGGCCGCGACGGCACGCGCGCCAGCTCCGGCATCGTGCGAGCCGCGGTGGCCGGCGAGAAGCGCCTGGCCATGCCACTGAACGGCATGAACAACAGCGGCACCACCGGCACGCTGACCCTCGCCGGCGTCCAGACCGGCATCGAGGGCAGCTTGCTGGACGGAGCGACCTGGGGCGAGGGACGCCGCAACGACAAGGCGCTGGTGTTCGACGGCAAGGCGGCGGGCTTGCAGTTGCCGCCGGGGATCTTCAGCGGCCTGGACGACTTCACCGTGTCGCTGTGGGCGTATGCGAATTCGCTGCGCTGGGACAGCTGCCTGTTCTTCGCCGGGCATGACGGCTTCTCCTGCATGTACATCGCACCGAAGGCCGGCCAGGGCTTGCGTTTCGGGATCTTCGGCGCGGGATTCAATGACAGTCAGGTCGTGGAAGCCCCCGGCTTCATGGCGACGCGGCGCTGGGTCCACGTGGCGGTCACGCTCCAGGGCAACACCGGGCGGCTCTATGTCGACGGCGTCGAGGTCGCGAGTTCCAGCGAGATCCTGCTGTCGCCGCGCCAGGTCGGTGATCAGGTGACCTTCCTCGGGCGCAACTGGGGACACCCGTCGTTCGACGGCCGCATCCAGGACTTCCGGGTCCATGCGGGTGCACTGGGCTCGATGGAGATCGCTGCGTTGGCGCGATGAAGGGCCCCGTGCGGGGCCCTGCTTTCAGCTCGGGGGGACCCACAACCGGGCCACCGCGAGGTGCTTTGCCACCGTCAGCGTGAATGTCCAGCCAAACCGCTCGCAGATCCGATGCGCGATCTGGGTCCCGATGCCGAAGCCTGCCGTCGACGGCGTGTCGGGAAGCCCGTTCCGCACCTCGATACTGTGCTCGTCGACGACGACTTCAATGCGATCCGGGCCACCGTGGAAGACGGCGTTCTTCAGCATGTTGGCCACGAGCACGTGGACCGTCGTCGCAGGAGCCGAGAGCAACAGCGGATGCCGCTCGAGGACCGAGAACGCATGGCTGGGGCTCTCGCCCATGAGATGGCGGATCAAGGATCTCACCCAAGCTTCATCGATCGACAGCGCGTCCGGCACCGGCCGGACCGTGTCGCCGGACAATTGCAGGAAGGTGTCAACCAGTGCGTGCATGTCACGCAGCCCCCGGCGAGCCCGCTCGATTGCTGGTCCCTGCGCGGGCCTGCTGTGCGCTTCAATGCGCTCGAGAGCTGCCTGCACGATCGCCGCCGGCGTACGCAGCTCATGGCTCGCGAAGCGGGTGAAACTGCGCTCCCGATCCAGGACGTCCGCAGTTCTCTGCAGTGCGCTGTTGATCTGGACGACGAGGGCCTCGATCTCGACGGGAGAATTGGCTGGCAGTGCGACCTTCTCGAGGCTGCGGGGATCGCGCGCCGAGACCATGCGCCCGACCTCCAGCATCGGTGCAGTGACCCGTCCGGTGATCCTCTTGCACAGCCAAAGCAGCAGCAGGCCGAACGGAACGACGCCCATCAGGTACCAGACGAAGACCTGCGATTCGATGGTCTCGGTCGGTTTGACCTCAGCGTGGGACTCGACAACGTAGAAGGCGCGGCCGGTCGCGTGGGACTGCGCCAGGACGTAGTAGTCCAGGTCCTGGTTGCCGAGCTCGACGATGCCGCGCTTGTCGGGGGACAACATCCGCTGCAGCTCGGGCGGGAGCAGGTCATAGCGGGGATAGATGACGGTGACAGGATCGATCCCGAGCGGCTCCTCCAACTTGGCCTGCTTGGCCCAGTAATCACCGATGTGCTGCAGGCGACGCTCAGTCTGGAAGTCCGATCCCAGGTGCAGCGCTCCCTTCACGAGAAACGCGTTCACCGCAAACGTCAACACCAGGATCAACAACAGCAGGTGCCACATCCGCGCGAACAGCGTCTTCGACCGCTCGCGGGGGGAGACGAAGATGGCCATCAGGGCTCCAGGCAATAGCCTTGTTTGCCTCGCGTCTGGATGACGTCGCGGCCTCCAGCGTTGTGGATCAGGCGGCGAAGCTGGTAGAGATGCGTGCGCAATGCGTCGCTTGCAGGCCGGTCATCATCGCCCCACAAGGCGCTCTCGAGCTCGTCGCGCGAGACGACGCGTGGCGCGTGTCGCATCAGGGTGTGAAGAAGACGTCCTTGCAGCGGCGTCAGTGTGCAGGTTTCGCCCGACGAGATCAGCAGCTTCCCTTGCTTGGTGTCCAAGGTGAGGCCGGCGCCCTGGACAACGCCGGCAGTGCTCGGGACGGTCAGGAACCTTCGAATCGCGGCGCGGATCCGAGCGACCAGCACCCTGGATTCGAAGGGTTTGACGATGTAGTCGTCAGCTCCCCTGTCGAGCCCCTCGACAACCTGGTCCGGCGAGCCCTGGGCGGTGAGCATCAGGATGGGTGAACGAAAACCATCGCTGCGCAGCCGCGTGCAGACGTCGAATCCGCTGACTCGCGGGAGACCTACATCAAGCAGCACCGCATCGAACGGGGGTGATGTGCTCTCCACCAGCCGCAGCGCCTGTGCACCATCGCTTGCATAGTCCGGTTCGAAGCCGGACTCTTCCAGGGTCTCCAGGATCGAGGCAGCCAGGTCTCGGTTGTCTTCGACGAGCAAAACACGTTCGCGATGCATCACGGGCCTCATGGATGGACGTCGCGTGCGCAATCGCCGCGCAGCGGGGGACGTCAACGCCGTCCATTCTGACCGTTGCCGGTTGATTCACTCAAGCCGCCTGCAAAAGGGGGCCCGGGACGCTTGGCGAACTTCACGATTGCTTCACGCATCGGCTGCCCCAATGCACTCACGTACCGCGACAAGTCGCTGGCCGGTTCAACCCACCCCTGGAGTTCCATGATTTCCAACGTTCGTCCCGTCGTCAGCGCCGGTGTCCTCGCCCTGGGCTTGCTCACGCTGTTCTCCGCTCAGGCCGACGAGGAACGGCAAGGCTCGCAATGGGGCCTCGGCCTCGTGACCCTGTACGACCGCAAGCCGTATCGAAGTTTCGACAACAAGGCGAAGGCACTGCCCTTCGTCTTCCACGACAGCCGCTGGTTCAGCCTGATGGGACCGACCCTCGATCTGAAGCTGCTGTCGACTGATTCACTGTCCTTCAGCGCGAGGCTGCACTATGCCGGGGACGGATACGAAGCCGGCGACTCCCCCTACCTGGCCGGCATGGCCGAGCGCAAGGCGAGCTTCTGGGTCGGCGGCGCGAGCAGCTTGAAGACCGACATTGCAACCCTGTCCGTCGAACTCCTGGGAGACGCCTCCAGCAAAAGCAAAGGGAAACGCGCCAGCCTGAGCATCGAACGCGAGTTCAAGGCCGGAGACTTCGACTTCACGCCGCGCCTCGCACTCCACCGCTTCGACGGCAAGTACGTCGACTACTACTACGGCGTGCGCGCGGATGAATCCACCTCGACGCGTCGGTATTACCCGGGCAAGTCCACGACGAACGTTGAAGCCGGGGTGCGGATCGGCTATTCGCTCGCACCGCGCCACAGCCTTTCGCTCGATCTGGGCACGACCCGCCTTGGCTCCAGCATCAAGGACAGCCCCTTGGTGGAGCGTTCCAGGCAAGACGGCGTCCGATTCGGCTACCTGTATCTCTTCTGAGCGATGCAGGCCACAAGCCCGTCAGGTCGCCTGTCGAAGGCGATGGAAAGCGCTGGCACGCGTGACAGGCTGTCCGTCCGCCCCGAGGCCGGGATGCTGGCCTCGGTGCTGCTCATCGCCGCATTGTTGACGCTGCGCCTCTTCGCCATGGCTTGGCTGCCGTTGATGGACACCACCGAGGCGCGCTATGCCGAGATCGGCCGCAAGATGCTCGAACTGGGCGATTGGATCACGCCTTGGCATGACCATGGCGTGCCGTTCTGGGCCAAGCCGCCGCTGTCGTTCTGGCTCACCGCGGTCAGCATGAAGGTGTTCGGCGTCAACGAGCTCGCGGCCCGGCTGCCCCACTTCCTCTGCATGCTGTTCGTCGCCGCGGCATGCGGCCGACTGGCGGCGTCGCGCCGCGACACCCCACCGCTGGCCACCCTCGGCCTGCTGTGCGGTGCGTCCCTGTCCCTGGTATCGGCCGGCGCCGTGATGACCGACGCAGCCCTCGTGGTCGGCACCACGCTCGCCCTGTGTGGCCTGTGGCAGGCCTTGCACGGGCCGCGGTATCGCGACGGCGTGATCCTGCTGTTTGCCGGCCTGGCGATTGGACTGCTGGCCAAGGGCCCGCTGGTGCTCGTGCTGGCAGGCTTGCCGACGGCAGCCTGGGCCGTGTGGACAGGACAGTGGCGCCGCTTGCTGAAGGACGTCCCGTGGATTCCGGGGCTGGCAGCGACGACCGCGGCTGCCGTTTGGTGGTACATCGCGGCAGAACTGAAGACGCCCGGCTTCATCGACTACTACATCGTCGGTGAACATTGGCACCGCTTCCTCACGCCCGGATGGTCCGGCGACCGCTATGGCTTTGCCCATGCCTTTCCCGCGGGAACGATCTGGCTCTTCGCCCTTGTTTCGACCCTGCCCTGGCCGCTGCTGCTGCTGCCGCTGCTGCTGGCCGCCGCATCCACGCCTCGTGTGCCACGGTCCGAGGCTGCCAGCCCCGACGTCGACACGCGCTCATGGCAAGCCTACCTCGCGTGCTGGTCACTGGCGCCGCTCGTGTTCTTCACGGCGGCACGCAACATCATCCTGCCGTATGCGCTGCCGGCCCTCCCGGCGATGGCGTTGCTGGCCAGCCATTGGCTGAGGCGTCGTGTCGGCTCAGAACGCATGCATGCCTGGATTGCCGGGGGCCTGGCACTGTCGACCGCCAGTGCACTAGGACTGCTCATCCACGCCGAGCGTGCAGGCACTTTCGGCAGCAGCTCCGCCAAGGCCGTTGTCAGCGCCTGGGAAGCACGGCGCCACCAGAATGCCGAGCCGCTGGTGTTCGTGACCGAACGGCTTCACTCGGCTTCGTTCTACAGCGCAGGTCGGGCGGAGTTCGTCACCTCCCCGGCCGAGGCGCTGAGGCGCCTGGTACCGAACGGCGGTTTTGTCGCGGTGCGCGATGACGACACCGACGTCCTTGCAAGGTTCGACTGCGTCACGCAGCGGACCGAGGTCGGCGGCTTCGTGCTGCTTCACCTGCCGTCGCCTCTGCGCGCGATGACAGCCGAGCAGGGAATCAAGGCCGATCGTCGTAATCTCCATGCGGCGCAGGCCGATCAGTGGCCAGGATCGACAGCACGACCCGCAGCCCTGGCTCGGCACGCTTTGCGCGAAGCACCCATCCGTGGGCCTGCGCAATCTCCTGACAGATCGCCAAGCCCAGACCCGCACCCGTGTCGCGGCGATGAGGGCCCCGCCAGAAGCGGGAAAAAATCGTCGTGAGTTGATCTTGTGGAACGCTCGGTCCCCAATCGCGCACCGACAACGCCGTTGTGTCGATCTCCACGCTCACCCGCGTGCCCGCCGGCGTATGTTGGATGGCGTTTTCCAACAGGTTCTTCAGAAGGGTGAACAGCGACCCGCGGTCTGCCTGCCAGTGCACCGCAACCATCATTTGCGAGAGATCCAGCCGTACGTTGGCCGTGTCCGCCATGCGCTGGAGGTAGGCGGCCACCTCCTGCACCAGGTCCCGCAGGTCAACCGTTGTGAGCCGATAGTTGTTCACTTCGCTCGCTTCAGCCAGGTGGAGGAGCTGCTGCACCTGGCGTGTCATGTGCTGGACGTCCTGCAGCAGTGCGTTGCGCTCCTGGCTCGGAGCGCTGAGTTCGACCTGTGCCCGAATGAGTGCCAGCGGTGTCTTGAGTTCATGCGCGGCGGTGGTGAGGAATTCTCGCTGGACGCGGTACCCCTGCTCCAGGCGCTCGAGCACCCGGTTGAAGCTATCGACCAGTGGCGCAATCTCGGTGGGTACCGTGCCGGTGTCCAAGCGCGCATGCAGCGAGCGCGGCGAGATGGCGGCTGCCGATTCCGATATTTCTCGCAGGGGGCTGAGCGTGTACTTCAACGTGAAGAAGGCGCAGGCGCAAAAGACAACCAGCAGGACCAGGCTGAACAAGATGATGCCAGTCACCATGAATGGCAAGGCAAACGCGATGTACATGAATTGCAGGAACCGGGTGCTCACCGCGACCTGAAGGAACCAGACCCGCCCCTTGTGCTCGACAGCCTCGGTCGCGCCCCGTATCAAGCCGCTCGCGTGCTTGAATTCGAAGCGCCCAGGCCCTTGCACAGGTCCGTCCGCGGGCCAGAACGCCGCTCCGGCCGCAGAGGACAGCACCACCTTGCCGGAGGTGTCCAGCACGCGGTAGGCCGCCTCGCTCTTCAGGCTGTCGAAGAGCCACCCGTCGAAGCCGTCGGCCCGCTCGTCGAAGCGATTGTCGTCATGGGTGTCGAAGCCGACGGGCATGCCCTGGCTGTCGAAACTGAGCATGTCGCCCATGCCTCGCGCAAGCTCAGCCACATCTTTGCCGGACAGGATGTCGCCTTGCGTCGCAACGATCGCCACGACGGCCGACGCGATGAGGACGATGCTCAGGACCACGCCTACAACGTAGGCGAGAAGCACCTTTACGCTGAGGCTATTGAGCCTCGGATTTTTCACGAAGCGCATAGCCGAAGGTCCTCACATTGACGATTTTCATGTTTGAGCCAATGGCAAGCAACTTTCGACGAAGGCGATGAAGCACCACATCCACAGCATTCGGCGTGACCGCCTCGCTCAAACCCCAGGCTGCGTTCTCCAATGCCGAGCGGCGCACTGTCTCGCCGCGCCTGCGCGCCAGCAGCAGCATGATCTGCATCTCCGAAGCCCCCAGGGAAACGTTCTCTTCGCCACAGTTGAGCATTCCGTCTGCAGGCACGAGCATCAGGTCGCCGTGCCTTGGATTCAGCGGCTCGGACTGCGCCGGGCGGCGCAGCAAGGCGCGCACGCGTGCCACCAGTTCTTCCATGGCGAAGGGCTTGGGAAGGTAGTCGTCCGCGCCCGCGTCCAGGCCCTCGATCCGGTCGTTCAGGGCATCGCGTGCTGTCAGGACGAGACATGGAATGCTCGAGCCAGCGCCGCGCAGGCGTTGCAGCAGAACGAGTCCATCGCCGTCCGGCAGTCCCCGATCAAGGATCAGTGCGCCATAAGATACCTGCTGAAGAGCAGACCACGCAGCGTCGATCCGCTCCACCAGGTCGGCGGCGATGCCGGCGGTGGCCAGACCCGCGCAAACCAGCTGCGCGAGTCGCTCGTGGTCTTCGACCAGCAGGATCCGGCTCATCAGAAGCGGTACATGTAGGCGAGCAGCACGCGGTTCGAACTGGAACGGTCCACGATCGGGCTGTCCTTGATGCTCTTCGCAAGGCCAGTCACCGAGGCATCGAACAATATCCCTTGGCTTTGATCGATGTGGTACATGGCGCGCAAGCCGGCTTCCAGGTTCACGCCAGCCTTGCCGGCATAGAACGCACGGCCCTCGATGGCTTCGTCGGCGCGGACGCCGTAGTAGTAGTTCACGTTTTTCTTGTCGAGCCAATGGGCCGTGACGTGCGGCACCAGCATCACCCTGCCCAGGGGAAGCTTCTTCTCGAGGCCCAGGCTGAATCGCTGACCGTTGCTCTTGCCGGATGTGTCCGCAAGCCACTGCGCATTGACCTCGACCACATCGTTTTCCCACTCTGCCTTGGCGCCGGCCCAGAACCCGCCCTTGCGGTCGGCCATTCCTGCAAGGATGGGGGCGTCATCGGCTTCGTAGCCGCCAAGTTCCATCTTGCCCAGAATGCTGAAGTTGATGCGGTCTGACTCTCCCAGTTCGAGGCTGGGAAGTTTTGCTTCCAAACCCAGGGCGCCGATTTTCACGTACTCATTCTCGAAACTGATCATGGGAAGCGCCTTCGTCTCGCGATCCATCCCTTTGTAGGGCTTCTGGGCATTCACGACGGCAAGCCCCACTCCCCAATTGCTGCCCGCGGGTCCGCCAGGGCCGCCTGGCCCGCGAGGACCGGCGGGTTGCGCGTCGGCGCTTGCGACAACGCCACACAGCGCAAGGAACAGAGCGGACATGCCCACTGTCCGGGAGGTCGAAGTGAAAGCGCCCAGGCTGGGCGGGCGGTATAGCGACATTGGTTTCCTGAATCGATGATTGGGACAACCGGATCATTCATCGCCGACTCTTACCGAGAACTTTCAACCCCCCTCCTCCGTTCCATCAATTGGAAAGGAAGTGGAAAGGCTCGCGTCGTGATGATTGCGTCATCCTGGATGACCTCCCATGAGCAGAAGAACGAGTCTCGAACCGAAAGAGCCGCGCCGAGATGGCAACGAACCGGCGCAAGTGCCAACAGCGGCCACTGCACAGCGATCGCATGTCGTACGGRGTTTCTCGGTTGCCGTCGCTGCAGCGCTTTCGCGCCGGCCGGGCCATCTTTTCACATTCACCGCTGCACGACCGCGGGCAACCGACGCGATGTGCGGCACACAGGATCACAGCATGACCCGATCGACCCGCATCTTCCTGGTCGCCGCCCCCGTTGTCGCGACGTTCGTCGGTATCGCCGTGGCGATCGCCGTGCAGGATGCCAACAGTCAGCCGCAGCGCGAGCCGGTCGTAGCCAAGTCCGCGTTGACCGTGACCGTCACGTTGCCGCAGACCGAGACGTTGCCGATCCGCATTCCCGCAAACGGGAACATCACGGCCTGGCAGGAGGCGAGTGTAGGCAGCGAGGCGAACGGCTTGCGCCTGACCGAGGTGAATGTGAACGTCGGCGACGTCGTGCGGCGCGGTCAGCGGGTGGCCTCGTTCGCGGCAGCCACGGTCGTCGCCGAACTCGCGCAAGGCCGTGCCGCGCTGGCCGAGGCTGAGTCGGTACTGGGCGAGGCTGTAGAGAATGCGCAGCGATCACGCTACCTGCAAGCCACCGGTGCGCTCTCGGCACAGCAGATCAGCCAACACCAGACCGCGGAGCGCACGGCGTACGCGCGCCTGAAGGCCGCCAGAGCTGTCGTCGAGGTTCAGGAACTGCGCCTCGCGCAGACCCAGGTGCTGGCGCCCGACGACGGTGTGATCTCCGCCCGCAGCGCGACGGTCGGTGCGGTGCTCCCCGCCGGACAAGAGCTGTTCCGCCTCATACGGCAGGGCCGACTCGAATGGCGGGCCGAGGTTGCCGCCCCTGAACTCGCGCGGCTCAAACCAGGTTTGACCGTGACCCTGACGCCGGTGGGCGGAACGTCCATCAACGGCAAGCTGCGCATGGTGGCACCCGCCGTGGACACGCAGACGCGCAACGGGCTCGTGTACGTCGACCTTCCCGCGGGCGGCGCGGCGCGGGCAGGCATGTTCGCACGTGGCGAGATCGAGGCAAGCGCGGGCAGCCCGGCGTTGACGCTGCCACAGACAGCCGTCCTGCAGCGCGACGGGTTCCACTATGTTCAGCGGGTCGGGGCCGACTCCAGGGTGCTGCAGACCAAGGTCGCAGTCGGCAGGCGCGTGGGAGGCCGTATCGAGATCCTGGCGGGCCTGGATGCCGCCAGCCCGGTCATCGCCACGGGGGGCGCCTTCCTGGGCGATGGCGACTTGGTGCGCGTGGTCCATGCATGGCCATGAACCTCAACGTTTCATCCTGGTCGATCCGCAATCCGACCCCCGCAATCCTGCTCTTCATCCTTCTCACCCTCGCCGGGCTCATGGGCTTCAGGGCCATGAAGGTTCAGGACATGCCGGACATCGCCCTGCCCAGGGTGACTATCACGGCATCGATGCCGGGAGCTTCGCCGTCGCAGTTGGAGAGCGAGGTCGCACGCAAGATCGAGAACGCACTGGCCACGGTGCAGGGTGTCAAGCACATCAGCAGCACGTTGGCCGACAGTACCGCCAACATCTCCGTCGGCTTCGATCTCGAGAAGCCAACCCAGGAGGCGGTGGACGATGTGCGCGACGCGGTGGCGCGGGTTCGGGGCGACCTGCCGGCGGATCTGCGCGACCCGGTCATCAAGAAGACCGTGATCGCCGACGGGGCCGTCCTCACTTATGCGGTGGCGTCTTCGCGAATGGACGAAGAGGCGCTGTCGTGGTTCGTGGACAACCAGCTCAACAAGGCCCTGCTCGCCGTGCCGGGTGTCGGCGCGATCAGCCGCGTGGGTGGCGTCACTCGCGAGGTGCGTGTCGAACTCGATCCGGCACGGCTGCTGGCGCTCAACGCCTCGGCGGCCGACATCTCGCGCCAGCTTCGCCAAGTACAGCAAGAGGCGGCGGGCGGCCGCGCCGACCTGGGGGGCTCCGAGCAGGAGGTGCGCACCATTGCCACCGTGCAGTCGGCAGAGGAACTGGCCGCCGTCGATCTCGTGCTCGCGGACGGTCGGCACCTTCGACTCGGCCAGATCGCGACGGTAGTCGATGGCGTTGCCGATCCACGTTCCGCAGCGCTGCTCGACGGCAAGCCGGTGGTGGGCTTCGAAGTCAGGCGATCGAGTGGAGCGGGCGAACTGGATGTCGCACGTGACGTGCGTGCGGCGCTTCAGGAATTGAAGGCCGCTCATCCGCAGGTCGAGGTTGTCGAAGTCATCAACACGACCGACCTGGTGAAGGAGAACTACGACGGTTCGATGAGCCTTCTCTTCGAAGGTGCGGCGCTGGCGGTGCTGGTGGTCTTCATCTTCCTGCGCGACTGGCGCTCCACCTTCGTTGCTGCCGTCGCCTTGCCGCTGTCGGCCATTCCCACGTTCGTGGTCATGCACCTGATGGGCTTCACGCTGAACGTCGTGACGCTGCTGTCGCTGTCGCTGGTGATCGGCGTGCTGGTGGATGACGCCATCGTCGAGGTGGAGAACATCGCGCGCCACATGCGCATGGGCAAGAAGCCCTGTCAGGCCGCGACGGAAGCGGCCGACGAAATCGGCTTGGCGGTCATCGCCACGACCTTCACGCTGATCGCGGTGTTTCTGCCCACGGCCTTCATGAACGGCGTCGTTGGCAGGATCTTCGTGCAATTCGGCTGGACGGCGGCCATCGCCGTGTTCTTCTCATTGGTTGTCGCCCGGATGCTCACGCCAATGATGGCGGCCTACTCGCTCAAGGCCCCAAAGGACCTGGCCGAGCGCGAACCTGGCTGGATCGGGCGCTACCTGGGCTGGACGCGCTGGTGCTTGCGACACCGCGCGCTGACGGTGAGTGCGGCGGTCGCGTTCTCCGGCTTCGGGCTGTTCCTCGCGTCCACGCTGYCGGGCGAGTTCATCCCGGCCGAGGACAAGTCGCAGACCCAGGTTTCCGTGACATTGCCTCCCGGCAGCACGCTCAGCCAGACGCTTGCCATGGCCGAGCAGGCGCGCGAGATCGTGCGCCAGAACGAGCACGCCAAGACCATCTACACCGCGATCGGAGCCGGCCAGGGTGACTCGGGTCCGGATGACGGCGCCCCGGCGGCCGGCAACATGCGCAATGCCGTGTTGACCGTGAAACTGTCGCATCGCAACGACCGAGACGTCAATCAGCAGCAGATCGAGCAGCAGTTTCGCGAGGCGCTGGTGCGCTTGCCTGGGGCACGTGTCACCGTCGGTGGGGGCGGCTCCAGCGAAACCTACTCGATGGTACTGGCCGGCGACGATGGCCGCGTGCTGCTCCGGCACGCTGCAAAGGTGGAGCGCGAACTGCGCTCCATCCCCGGCGTCGGCGCGGTCACTTCCACGGCCGCCCTCGTGCAGCCCGAGCTGGTGATTCGCCCCGACTTCGCACGCGCTGCCGACCTGGGCGTCACGTCATCGGGAATCGCAGAGACGCTGCGCGTGGCGACGGCCGGCGACAACGCCCAGGAACTTGCCAAGCTCAACCTCGGTGAGCGCCAGGTGCCCGTGGTGGTGAAGCTGGCGAGTGCGGCTCGCCGCGACATCGACACCCTCAAGAGGCTGCCCGTGCCGGGAGCGCGCGGACCCGTCGCACTGGAGAACGTGGCGACGCTGGAGATCGGCAGCGGTCCTGCCGAGATCACCCGACATGACCGAACGCGAAACATCAACCTGTCGGTCGAGCTGAACGGTCGACCCCTGGGCGAGGTGGAGCAGGCGGCTCTGGCCCTGCCCAGCTTGCGTCAATTGCCGCAAGGCGTGAAGCGCAGCCCGAGTGGCGACGCCGAACAGATGGGCGATCTCGCTGCCGGTTTCGGCATCGCCATGCTCACTGGCGTGATGTGCATCTACGTCGTGCTGGTACTGCTGTTCAAGGACTTCGTGCAGCCGGTCACGATCCTCGCTGCCCTGGTGCTGTCGGTGCCGGGCGCCTTCCTGGCGCTGTACCTGACGGGCTCGGCGATGTCGATGCCGGCGATGATCGGTCTGATCATGCTGATGGGTATCGCAACGAAGAACTCGATCCTGTTGGTCGACTACGCCGTCATCGCGCGTGAGCAACATGGCCTCAGACGCTCGGACGCGGTCATTGATGCGTGCCGCAARCGCGCGCGCCCTATCGTCATGACCACCATCGCGATGGGAGCAGGCATGCTGCCGGTGGCGCTCGGCTGGGGCAGCGACCCGAGCTTCCGGTCGCCGATGGCCATCGTCGTGATCGGGGGGCTGGTCTCGTCGACTCTCCTGAGCCTCCTGGTGATCCCGGTGATCATCACCTGCGTCGAAGACATCTCCACCCACTCCCGAAAGGGCTCGGAAAGTCTTTGCGGGTGATCATGCCCGCACCTGCAAGTCCTCAGCAACGCGCTGGCGCAGGTTGCAATCTGAATCCAGGGAGTTGTCATGTTCAATCCGTCGAGTTCACTTCCCTTCCTTCTCGCCGCCATGCCGATGGCCATGTCTGCCACTGCGCAAACCGCCACGCCGCCTGCGTCGTCCGTTGCCGCGGCATCCGCCGCCTCCGCCCCTGCCCCCGTCCCAGGCGCCGGGCTTTGGGAGTTCACCGTCACCACCGAAGGCGGGCCCGGCGGTGGCGGCACGAAGACGGGCCGCACTTGCCTCGCGGTCGAGTCGCTTCGCGCGGCCCCGGAACAGACGCTGGTCGAATCTGCCATGCGCAACACCGGCGGCCGGGCGTCCAAGTGCAAGTTCGAAGATGTCCATCGCGAGGGTGGAGAGTCATCGTGGAAGGCCATCTGTGAAGGCCCCATGGGAGTCATCGTGCAAGGGGCAGGCAGGGGTCGCCTCGGCGCCGAGGCGGCCACACWGTCGCAAACGCTGGAGGGAAAGATGTTCATGAAGACCCTCATCACCAAGCGGGCCATCATCGCCAGGCGACTGGGAGAAGGCTGTTAGTCGGATGCGGCGTTCATACCTTTGCAAAGAGTTGCGCGTCAAAGAACGAGTGGATTGCGTTCTTTGGCACTTCACCGGGCTCCACGCTGCCAGGATCCAATCTCAGTACTTCCGGTTCGGAAACTCCTTGGCCGCGACCTCTTGCGGGAACACGCCCTCGTTGGTCTTGATCCAGCGAGGCAGTGTTTCCCCCGCTGCGGCCTTCCTGGCGGCCTCCATCAGCTGCGGCCCGAGCAGCGGGCTGCATTCGACCGACACGTTCATCTTGCCGGCCATCATGGCCTCGAAGGCGCCCTTCACCGCGTCGACCCCGATGACGAGAATGTCCTTGCCCGGCTTCAGCCCCGTCTCTTCGATGGCCTGGATGGCGCCGATCGCCATGTCGTCGTTGTGTGCGTAGAGGACGTTGATCTTCCTGCCTTCAGCTTTCAAGAAGGCTTCCATCACCTCCTTGCCCTTCGAACGCGTGAAGTCCCCGGTCTGCGATCGAATGACCTTGTAGCGTGGATCCGTCTTGATCACCTCCTCGAAGCCCTTCTTGCGGTCGTTCGCAGGGTCCGAGCCGACGGTGCCCTGGAGCTCGACGATGTTGACGTCGCCCTTCGTGTCCTTGGTGTGGTCGAGCAGCCAGCGGGCGGCGCGTCGCCCTTCCTCGACGAAATCAGAACCGACGAAGGAAACCCAGGTCGTCGGGTCCTTGACCTCGACGTTGCGGCTCTCGAGGATGACCGGAATCTTCGCCGCCTTCGCTTCCTTCAGCACCGTGTCCCAGCCGGTCGTCACCAGCGGCGCGAGGATGATCACGTCGACCTTCTGCGCGATGAAGGCCCGGATCGCCTTGATCTGGTTCTCCTGCTTCTGCTGCCCATCGGAGAATTTCAGCTCGACGTCGGCGGCCTTCGCCGCGGACTTCACCGATTCGGTGTTCGCCGTGCGCCATTCGCTCTCCGCGCCGGTCTGCGCGAAACCGATCACCAGTCGCTTGCCTGCGGCAGCACACAAGCGGGGAACCAGCGACAAGCCCGCCGCGGCGAACATGGCGGCTACCAGCGTTCTCTTGTTCATCTGCATGATGTCTCCTTCCGATGGAACAGCACAGGCCGGCATGGCGGAATGCCACCCGGGTTCGAGTGATGCCGCGGGCCTCAGCCCGGGTACCAGACCTGGCGCGGGTCGTCGAGGGCGCGGCGATACGACCACGCTGCCTCGACCAGCCTGGCCATGTCGTACTTCGGTCGCCAGCCGAGCAGAAACCTGGCCTTGGTGTTGTCGAGCCAGGTCGAGTGGTATGGCGTCCTGACGGGCACGAGCGGCACGCCTCGCGTGCGAGCGAGGTAGTCGCCCAGCGCGCCGTAGTCGATCGGCTCGTCCATGGCGATGTTCATCAGTTGCTGCCGCGCCCGAGGGTGATCGACCGCGATGCAGATGGCATCGACGAGGTCGTCCACATGCACGAAATTGCGCTGCACCGGCACCCCTGCCTCGTCGAGCATCACGGGCACCGCGCCGCTGGCGACGTGTGCAGCCGCCGCTTCGGCTCCGACCAGCTCGCACCAGCGCAGCCCGCCGAACACATCGGGGCCGAAGGACAGCTGGAACCTGAAGTCGTCCTTCTCCATGATCCAGGGTGCGCGAAGGCAGCAGCCGTTGAGGCCGTACTGGATGAAGTACTGCTGCAGCATCACTTCTTCGAGCACCTTCGACAAGGCATAGCAGCCGGGATAGGCGCTGTGCGGCTGCGTCTCGACGACGGGCACCGGGTGCGGATAGAAGAAGTGGCCCACGCCCGCATCGCCACCGACGAGCAGGAACTGTTCGAAGCCCGGGCTGCTGCGGCAGGCCTCGAGCATCCAGAACATGCCCTTCACGGCCACGTCCATCACGTCGTCGGGCGTCTCCTTGCTGGTGGCCAGGTGCAACACGTGGGTCACGCCGTCCAGGGCGCGCTCGACGTCGACGCGGTTCTGGATCGAGCCTTGCACGCATTCGAGGCGATCGTGCGCCTCGAGTGCCCGTCGATGCGTGAATGCGCGAAACACGAAGCGGTCGAACGCCGGATCGTGCAGCGCGCGCGCGAGGAAGGCCTGCCCCACCTTGCCGGCCGCGCCCGTGACGAGCATCCGGCCCCTGCCCTCACGGGTTCGCTTCATGAATGCAGCTCCTCAACGGTGGCCATGGCCGTCCTCAGCCTCCTCTGCATCGGCGGCAGTCCCAGCTTGTCCGCATGGGACAGCAGCAGGCCGATGCGCGCCTGCTTCTTCGATGCGTGGTTCTGCGCGATGTCGGCAAGCCGGTGAGCCAGAAAGGGATTGAGCAGGCGATCGCGAAGAACGACCAGGTAGTCGCGCGCCTCGCGGCCTTCGCCGAGGGCGTCGAACACCGGCATCGCCTCGTCGTTCCAGACCGCTTCCAGCTCGGCGCGCAACGACGCATCGCTCATCGCCTGCAGAACGGTTTCATCGCGCGGCCGCCCGTCGGCAAGCCAGCGTTCGGCGAGGAACGTGTGGCCGAGGTTCAGCAGCATCAGCTTCAATCGCTCGAAGCGCCCCAGTTCGTCGGTCAGGACGATGGCCGGGTGCGTGCACGGCAGCACCATTCCGCGCTGCCGCTCGATCGCCCACAGGGCATACGGCTCGGCGACCGCACCGACCGGAACCAGGGGCTCCGACACGATGCGATCGACCAGCGAGTTGACCCACACGCATTCATCGTGCAGGTAGTCGATGAAGGAAGCCGGTGCCTGCCACGACTTCGCGAGTTCGCAGACGACCGCGCGCAAGGTATCGCCATTGCGCGGCACGAGCTCGCAGGGGAACAGCGACGGGCCACCGCCCGGCTGATGCCGCCAGCGGCGATACAGCAGCACGGCCAGTTTCGCAGGGAAGCTGCGCGGCGCGGCCGTGCCGGCACCGGACAACAGGGACGGCCCATCGGCGGGATCGAGCGTGTAGCCGCGCTCGCCCGTGTTCGAGACGATGACGCGGACGTCCGTCGCGACGGACGCCATGACCTGCGGCCAATGGGTGTCCGCATGCCAGGCCTGCCGCACCGAGTCGACGCGCACGGTCTCGGACACGCGGCGCCCGTCCAGCAGGCCGCGAACCTCGACGGCATAGCCTGCGCCGCCGGCCAGCGCCGCCGTTCGGGCCGTGCTCTGCGCGCTGCCCGTCGTCTGCACGACGGCGATTCCTCCGAGGGCTTCTCCCCGCGCGAGCGCTTGCGACACGAACAGGTCGACGTGCGCCTGCAGGAAGCGGCCGGTGCCGAATTGAAGGATGGGCAACGTCATGGTGCGAACCCTCAGCACTCGACGATGGCCTTGACCACGCCTCGCGACGGGTCGAGCAGCTGCACGAAGTCGGCGGGCAGGTTCGCGAGTGCGAGCCGATGGGTGTTCAGGGCCTCGTCCGGGATCCTGCCCGCACGCATGGCGGCGAGCACGGTCTCGAAATCCTCCATCGTGGCGTTGCGGCTGCCCAGCAGGGTCGCCTCGCGCTTGTGGAACTCGGGATCGGCGAAGGCGATGTTGTCGCGCACGACGGAGACCAGCACGTACTTGCCGCCGTGGGCGATGAAGCGAAAGCCGCGTTCCATGGCGCGGGCGTTGCCGGTGGCGTCGAACACGACGTCGAAGAACTCGCCGCCGGTCAGCCGCGACAGCTCCGCTTCGTCGCTGTTGCCGATCATCACCCCGGCCTGCGCTCCGAGGTGCCCGCAGCAGAAGTCGACGCGATCGCGGCGCGTGTCGAGCGCGGTGACGGTGGCGCCGCGCAGGACGGCGAAGGTCAGTGCCGCCATGCCGATGGGTCCGGTGCCGACGACCAGCACGCGCTGGCCGGCCTGGACATCGCCGCGCCGCACAGCGTGCGCGCCGATGGCCAGGAACTCGAGCATCGCCGCCTGGTCGAGCGTGACGCCTTCTGCCTTGTGGACAAAGGCTTGGGGAACGCTGATGTACTCGGTGAAGGCCCCGTCGCGGTGGACGCCCAGCACCTGGATGGCCACGCAGCAGTTGGTCTTTCCCAGGCGGCATGCGATGCAGCGGCCGCACGACAGGTAGGGCATCACGAACACCGGGTCATCGACCGCCAGCGCGCTGTCGGCTGGCGCTTCGGCGACGGTGCCGGAGAACTCGTGGCCCATCACGCGGGGGTACTCGAGATAGGGTTGGTGGCCGGTGAAGATGTGCAGGTCGGTGCCGCACACCCCCACCCGCCGCACCCGCAGCAGTACCTCCCCTTCACCGCGCAGGGGGATCTCCCTGTCCACGACACGCAAGGTGCCGGGGGTGTCGCAGATCACGGTCAGCATGACGCTCCCTTTGAGTCGATCAGTACAGGACGTTCTTCGCTTCGGTGGAGTCGATGTTCTTCTTTGTCACCATCACCACGCCGGTGTCGCGGAACTTCGGCACGCTCTTGCCTTGGCTCGCTTCAACCGCGGTCTTCACGCCCAGGTGGCCCATTTGGTAGGCGCTTTGCACGGCGATGGCTTCGAGCGTGCCGTCCTTGATKAAGCCTTGCAGGTCGCCGTTGCCGTCGAAGCCGATGGCCACCACCTTGCCGGCCTTGCCCGACTGCACGAGCGCGCGGCCCATGCCGATCGCGGTCGGCTCGTTGGCGCCGAAGATGCCTTTCAGGTCGGTGTTCGCCGCGAGAACGTCCGTGGTCTGGTTCAACGCCGTTCCCATCTGCGAGTTCGAGTAGAACGGGCCCACGACCTGCAGCTTCGAGTGGGCCTCGATGTACTTGCGGAAGCCGCCGACACGGCCGATCTCCGACCCGGAGCCTGCCGTGTACGACATGATCGCGATCTTGCCTGTCGTGCCGACCTTGTCGATCAGGGCCTGTGCGCACAGTTCGCCCGCCTTCTTGTTGTCGGTGGCGAGGAAGGACTGGTAGTAGTCCTTGCCCGCGTCGCTGGCCGCGGAGTCGATCAGGATCACCGGGATCTTGGCCTCCCAGGCTTTCTTCATCGCGGGAATCAGCGCATCGGGATCGGACGGCGCGAGCACGATGGCCGCCACCTTGCGGTTCACCGCGTTCTCGACCAGCGCAACCTGGCCGGCGAGATCGGTGTCCGACGCCGCCCCCTGGAAACTGGCGGTGTAGCCCTTGAGCTCGCCGGCGGCCGCGGTCGACCCCTTCTTCACGTTCTGCCAGAAATCCGAGTTCGCGGTCTTCACGATGACGGCGATCTCCTTGTCTGCGGACGATGCCGCAGAAGCGGCGAACAGGAACGTGGATGCGAACAGGGTGGTCAGGAATTTATTCATGTCAGTCCTCTTGATGAACGAGCTTGTCTCTCTCCAATTCCCGGGCGGGCCTGCCGGTGAGGTGTCATCTGCGATGACGCATCTGGTCGATCCACACGGTGAGCAGGATGACCAGACCGATGATGATTTGCTGCGTGAAGGCAGACACGCCGCCCATGTTCAGACCGTTGCGCAGGATGCCGATCACGAAGGCGCCGATGACGGTGCCCGATATCGTCCCGACGCCGCCCGACAGCGAGGTTCCGCCGATCACCGCGGCGGCGATCGCATCGAGCTCGTACATCAGGCCTTCGCTCGGTTGGGCCGTGACCAGGCGCGACATGAGAACGCAGCCCGTCAGGCCCGCGAGCGTTCCCGACAGCACGTAGGCAAAGACGGTGACGCCGCGCACGTCCACGCCCGACAGGCGCGCCGCCTCGGTGTTCGAACCGATGGCATAGATGAAACGGCCGAGCGTGGTGCGGTTGAGCAGCACCGCCACCGCGATGGCCAGGGCGATCATCAGCAGCACCGGGTAGGGAATGCCCGGAAACACGACGTCCGGAAATCCGTCGGTGCCGACCTTGACGATGCGTGCCAGCGAGCCGTTGCCGAGTGTCGCGAATCCCTCGCCGAGTCCGCCGATGGCCTTGGCATCGGTGATCTGCAGCGCCACGCCGCGCGCGACCATCATCATTCCCAGCGTCGCGATGAACGGCGGCAGCTTGAGCAGGGTCACGCACAGGCCGTTGACGAGCCCGCACAAGGCCCCCACCGCGAGCCCGCACAGCATGCCCAGCGGCACCGGCATGCCCGCCTTCACGGCCAGCGCGGCGACGACGCCCGACAACGCGAGAATGGCGCCCACCGACAGGTCGATCCCGCCGGTGATGATCACGCAGGTTGCGCCGATGCCGAGGTAGGCGATGGATGTCACCTGCAGCGCGACCGTCATGCCGTTGCCGACGGAGAAGAACGAGTCGCTCACGAACGAGAACACCGCAGTGAGCGCGATCAGGCTCGCGAGCGCTGCGAACTTCTGGAACAGGTCCTTCTGCTTGTCGGTCATGGGGTGCCTGGCCTTGTCATGCGGCCGCGCGCGCCGGCCGGCCCGAGGCGAAATGCATGATCTCTTCCTGCGAAGTCCTGCGCGTGTCGAGCGTGCCGGTGATGCGCCCGGCATGGAAAACGACCACGCGATCGGTCATGCCCAGGATTTCGGGCAGCTCCGAGCTGATGAGCACCACGCCGATGCCTTGCGCGGCGAGTTCGTCGAGCAGTTGGTAGATGGCGTACTTCGCGCCCACGTCGATGCCGCGCGTGGGTTCGTCGAAGAACAGCACGCGCGAGTCGCGGAACAGCCACTTGGCGATCACGACCTTCTGCTGGTTGCCGCCCGACAGCAGTCGCACCAACTGGCGCGCGGACGGCGTGCGAATGGCCAGCGTGTCGACGAAGCGCCGGGCGCACGCCTCTTCCTCCCTGAAACGGATGAAGCCCGCACGACCCGACACTGCCGCCATGTTGGCCATGCTGACGTTGTGCGCCAGCGGCATGTCGATCGCCAGGCCGTCGTGCTTGCGGTCTTCCGACAGGTAGGCAATGCCATGGCGGATCGCATCACGCGGTGACCGGATGCGCAGCACCTTGTCGCCCAGCTGCACGATGCCGGCGTCCGGGGGGTCCGCGCCAAAGACCGCTCGCGCGGCCTCGGTGCGGCCGGCCCCCAGGAGTCCTGCAAAGCCGAGGATTTCTCCGCGCCGCAGTTCAAAGCCGATGCCTTCGAACGCCTGCTTGCGCGTCAGGTCGCGCACCGACATCAGGACCTCGGTGGTCGGCACTCGCGTGGCGGGCGGGAACTTGTCCTCCAGCGGGCGGCCGACCATTCTCTCGACGATGCTGTCGACCGTCGTCGCGGCGAAGTCATCGGTGCTCACGTGGCGGCCGTCGCGCAACACCGTCACGCGGTCGACGATGTACGCCATTTCGTCGAGCCGGTGAGAGATGTAGACCACGCCGACGCCGGCGCGCTTGAGCTCGTGGATGACCTTGAAGAGCTGTTCGGTTTCCGTCTCGGTGAGCGACGAGGTGGGCTCGTCCATGATGAGAACTTCCGCATTCAGCGACAGCGCCTTGGCGATCTCGACCATCTGTCGCTGCGCCACCGACAGCGTGCGCACCAGGCGAGTCGGGGCGATGTCCACGCCCAGCCGCTGCAGGCAGGCCGTGGCGCCGGCATGAAGTTTCGCCCGGTCGATCCACCCGCCCCGGCTCGGCTCGCGGGCCAGGAAGATGTTCTCGGCCACCGACAGGTGGGGTACGAGATTGAGCTCCTGGTGAATCATCGCGATGCCGACTGCTTCAGCCTCGCGGGTCGAGGCAAAGCGGATTCGCGTGCCCTTGAACGCGATGTGTCCCTCGTCGGGCTGCAGCTGTCCGCTGACGATCTTCATGAGCGTCGATTTGCCTGCGCCGTTCTCGCCGCACACGGCATGCACTTCGCCGCGGCGCAGTTCGAAGCTCACGCCGTGCAGCGCGGTCACCGCGAGGAATCGCTTGCCGATGCCGTGCAGGCTCAGCAAGGGTTCGGGCGATGCGCGGTGTGGCGAATCCACCGTGCCGGCTGGCTCTGCGTGAAGCTGCAAGTCGTGTCTCCCGTCGGGTTTCGGGTTCAAAAAGATCATTGGTTGGTCAAACCACCTTACCAACCATTTGCGATTTGGCCTGACCAAGACTTGGCGGGGAACCTGGGACATTCCCTGAATCTGCCCGTGCGTTGCTGCGTCGGAGGCGGCATCGGGCAAACGATGTCGCTATCATGGTCAGGCCAATTTCCCGGACACGCCATGACCCTTCAGTTGAAGCAGGTCGAGCCCCGCCGGCTCTACCAGCAGATCGCCGACCAGATCCGCGAGCTCATCCAGCAAGGCGGTTTCGACACCGGCACGCGGCTGCCGCCGGAGCGTGATCTGGCGCAGCAATTGGGTGTGTCGCGGCCCTCGCTGCGCGAAGCCTTGATCGCCCTCGACGTCGAAGGCAGCGTGGAGATTCGAAGCGGATCCGGCGTGTATGTGTGCCCCCGAGCGGAACGAGCGACCGAGACGACGGCCGCGTTGGGCGAAAGCCCGAGCGAGCTCATGCAGGCGCGGGCAGCGTTCGAGGGTTCGGTGGTCATGCTCGCCTGCGCACACGGGACCGAGTCGGCGCTGCTGCGCCTGCGCGAAATCGTCGCGGGCATGCGCAGCGAGGTTGCCAAGCGCCGCATTCCGATCGACCACGACCGGCAGTTCCACCTGACGATCGCCGAGATGAGCGGCAACTCGGTGATGGTGCGGATCGTGGCGGAGCTGTTCGACGAACGTCACAGCCCCATCTCGGCCAAGATCAGTTCACGCTACGAGAACGCCCGCACCTGGAACCTCGCGCTGAAGGAGCACGAGGCCATTCTTCGTGCCATCGAAGCGCGTGACCCACTGGCCGCCCAATCCGCGATGCACACGCACCTCAAGCACTCAGAGGAACGCTGGGTCGGTGGCTGACGGAGCGCGACGCTGTCGAATTTCGTCGCTCTGGCTCCATTTACGCTACTTGCCGACTGGATTCGACGGCATCCGATCCGAGGGTGATTTGCATCCTGTTGCATGACGTCTCGCTGTGCCAACACCCCGCGTGGCCTCCGGCGAGTCCGCAAGTTTCGTCAGTTTTCCTGGCATCGCGACTCAGACACTAGCGCCGAAATCGAGGGCACGGCATGTCGACTGACATGGGCGTGCCGCGCCAACTTTGACGCAACAGGATCTTCACGATGAGCATGCCAGGCCAACGCCCCAAGCGCCCCAAACGCGCCACCGCAACAAGCGCACTGCTGTGCGCCATGGTGCTGTCTGCCTGCGGCGGAGGCCACGACTCGGACACCACGGCGGCAGTTGGGGCAGCACCCGCCCCTGCGCCAGCGCCTGCCCCTGCGCCAGCGCCTGCCCCTGCGCCAGCGCCTGCCCCTGCGCCAGCGCCTGCCCCTGCGCCAGCGCCTGCCCCTGCGCCCGCRCCTGCCCCTGCGCCTGCGCCCGCACCCGCACCTGCGCCCTGCGATCTGCCTTCTACTTTTGAATGGGTCTCTACGCAGGCCCTGATTGCGCCGCAATCGGCCAACTTCGTGTCGATCAAGGATCCAACGATCGTTCGCTACAACAATCTCTACCACGTCTTTGCGACGGTCTTCGATACGTCGAGGGACGCGTGGAGCGCGGTCTACATGAATTTCAGCGACTTCTCGAAGGCCGCAAGCGCGGTACAGGTGCCGCTGGCCAACAAGCCCTCGGGCGACTCAGTTGCGCCGCAGGTTTTCTACTTCCGGCCGCACAACAAGTGGTACCTGATTTCGCAATGGGGCGCCAAGTACTCCACCAATACCGACATTGCCAATCCCGACGGATGGAGCGCGCCCAAGTCCCTGCTGAGCGGCGGTCCCGGCAACGGACTCGACTACTGGGTCATCTGCGACAGTGCCAATTGCCATCTGTTCTTCTCCGGCGACGACGGGAAGCTCTATCGCTCCAAGACGGCCATCGGCAACTTCCCCAATTTTTCCGGCTACGAAGTGGTGATGGCTGACCCGGTGGTGGGCAACCTGTTCGAAGCCAGCAACGTGTACAAGGTCGAAGGCACGAACAAGTACCTCTTGCTGGTCGAGGCCTACGGGCCGCGCTATTTCAGGTCCTGGACGTCGACCAGCCTGGATGGCCCCTGGACTGCCTTGGCAGACAAGCAGTCCGCCCCCTTCGCGGGCGCCGCAAACGTCTCGTTCGACGGCCCGAAATGGACGAATGACATCAGCCACGGCGAAATGATTCGCGCCGGCTACGACGAAACGCTCACCATCAACGCCTGCAACATGCAGTTCCTGTATCAAGGGGTCGACCCAAGTTCGACTGCGGGCTACGAGCGTCTTCCGTATCGCCTCGGATTGATCCGGGCGCGGTAGGCAGCGTGGGCCGCTCGGCGACCCGCGGGGTGAGGCCCCTCTGGCTGGCTTGCTGCCGCCCGGCAACTGGCGCGCCACGCGCTGCCGTGGTGCTGGAGCCGTTGCCTCACCTGTCCCGTGATCTGCCCCGCAGCACCAATCCATCAACAAACCAGCCCCTGTTCGCCCCCATGAACAAGTACAGCAAACGAGTCACCGTTCTCTCCATCGTCACCGCGACCCTGGTGGCTGCCTGTGGCGGCGATGGTGGCGACACGCCGGCCCCGACACCCGCACCCGCACCCGCACCCGCACCGGCACCGGCACCGGCACCGGCGCCTGCGCCTGCGCCTGCGCCGGCCCCCGCACCGGCACCCGCTCCCGCTCCCGCTCCCGCACCAGCACCAGCACCGGCACCGGCGCCTGCGCCCGCACCGGCGCCCGCACCTGCGCCGTCGACCCAGTCCTACCGCTGGGGCAATGTTGCGATCGGGGGCGGAGGGTTCGTGACGGCCGTGATCCCGAGCAAGACGCAGCGGAACTTGTTCTACGCGCGCACCGACGTCGGCGGCGCGTACCGCTGGGACAACGCCGCCGGACGGTGGGTGCCGTTGCTCGACGGCCTGTCGGAGGACGACGTCGGCCTGATGGGCGTGGAATCGATGACCCTGGACGCCAAGGACCCGGCCGTGCTCTACGTGCTCGCCGGAACCTCGTATTTCAGCAACGGAAAGACGGTGGTGATGCGATCTGCCGACTACGGCGCAACCTTCTCGCGCATCACCGACGTCAGCGCGCAATTCCGTGTCAATGGCAATGGCATGGGGCGCGGCAACGGCGAGAAGATCCAGGTCGATCCGGCCAGCAGCAACGTGCTCTATGTCGGCTCCCGCAACAACGGCTTGTTCAAGAGCGTCGATGCCGGCGCAAGTTTTGCCCGCGTGAATGCGTTGCCCGTGACCGGCACCCCCAACGAAGCCGGTGTCAGCTTCGTCCTCCTGGATCCCTCCAGCGTGGCCAACGGCATCGCGCAGCGCATCTTCGTGGGCGTGTCGCGCTACGGGTCGGTGGCCCCGAACCTCTATCGCAGCAACGACGCCGGCGCCACCTTCAGCGCCGTGGTCAACGCGCCGTCCGGACTCATCCCCCAACGCGCCGCACTGGCCGGCGATGGAAACCTCTACATCACCTACGCCAATGGATCCGGCCCGCACGGAGACTCGAGGAACCTGACTCCGCCTGAACCGATGGATGCCGGCCAGGTGTGGAAATACGCCGTCGCCAGCGGCACCTGGACCAACGTCACGCCAGCCGGCATCGCCGGTGCGTTCTCCGGTGTCTCCATCGACGCCAAGAACCCGCAGCGGGTGCTGGTATCCACCATCAACAACTGGATGCAGCAGGGCAGCGGCTGGGGCGATCATTTCTTCGTCACGACCAACGGCGGCAGCGCGTGGACCGATGTGGTCTCCCGCGGCTTCGCCCTCGACGCCGGCGGGGTGAGCTGGGTGGGCGGCAACACCATCCACTGGGCGAACAGCATCGAGCTCGATCCGTTCGACAGCAAGGTCGCATGGGTCACCTCGGGCAACGGCGTCTTCCGCACGGCCGACCTGGATGCGGTGCCGACGACCTGGACCTTTGCCGTCAAGGGACTGGAGGAGACGGTGGCCCTCGGGCTGGTGAGTGTCCCCGGGGGACCGCTGCTGTCGGTGATCGGAGACTACGACGGCTACCGCCACACCGACATCTCCGCCTATGCGCCGATCCACACGCCACGCATCGGCACCACCTCCGGGCTGGCGGTCGCGGCGGTCAACACCTCAGCCGTCGTTCGCGTCGGAGGCGAGAAGATGTACCGCTCTGCCGACACCGGCGCCACCTGGACGCAGGTGCCGATGGTCAATGCGGCGTCGATCACCGACGGCGCAGTCGCGCTGTCGGCGGACGGCGGCACGCTGCTGCACACGATGACCGCCGGCGGCGTCGCCAGCACCTACCGCTCGACCGACTTTGCCAACGCAAGCCCGACGTGGAACGCGGTATCCGGCCTGGGCCGGCGTGCGGTGCGGCCGGTGGCCGACCCGGTGAAAACCGGCAGGTTCTACGCGTACGACGGCGGCAGCGGCGAGGTGCTGACAAGCAATGACGGCGGCGCCAGCTTCGCGGTCGCAGCAACGCTTGCCGCCGGCGGCTCTGCGAGGCTGGGCGTCGCCCCCGGCCGCGAGGGCGACGTGTGGGTCGCACTGAAAGACGGCGGCCTGGCGCGCTCCACCAACGCCGGTGCCTCCTTCGGCCGGCTGTCCGGCGTGACCTTCTGCAGTGCGGTGGGGTTCGGCAAGGCGCTCGCTGGCGCGAGCTATCCCACGGTGTTCATCTGGGGCGCTGCCGGTGGCGGCAAGCGGGGCCTCTACCGTTCTGCCGACGCCGGTGCGAGCTGGATCCGCATCAACGACGACGCGCACCAGTTCGGCGGCCCCGGCAACGGCCAATTCGTCGTGGGCGACATGAATGCCGAAGGCGTGGTGTACATGAGCACGGTGGGAAGAGGCATTGTCTACGGTGCCCCGGCAAGCGCCCGTTGATGGCCCCGTCCTTTCGCAGCAAGGCAACCGGCCCTGCCCGGCACGGCCCGTTCACGGTACGCGCTCGTCTGCCAATCTGTCGAGCGCCATCAGCGTCTCGTCGCGCAACGCCAGCAGCTTGGGCGCCAGGCGGCGAGCCACCGTTTCCAGTGGATCCGTGGTGGACAGGCTCAGGTTGAGAACTAGGATGGCGTCTCGTGTCGCCACCGGCGCGGCGACGGCGACCACCTCGGGCTGCCAGGCGGCGGCGCACCAGCCTTCGTCGCGCACCTGGCGGACCGCCAGGTCGATCTCCGCCTTCAGGGCCGTCCACTGGCCACGCCGCCGCCGCGAGAAGATGCCCATCAGCGACTCGCGCTCGTTCTCGGCGGCAGACGCGAGATAGGCACGACCCAGCGAGGTCAGCTCCATCGGAATGCGCTGGCCCGAGACCACGGTGCGAAAGGCGACGCGGCGGGCGTAGCGGATGGACTCGAGGTAGACCATCTCGTCGCGATCGGGGGCTGCGAGGCCCACGTTCAGGCGCTCGCGTTCGGCCAGGACACGCATCCTCGGTGCAGCCACGCCGAGGATGCGGGAGCCTGAGCGCATCGCATGAGCCAAGCTCAGCACGGCCGGAGCCAGGCGATACGCACGCAGCGCGGATTCCGCCTGCAGCATTCCCATCGCGACCAGTGTCTGGGTCAGCCGGCTGACCGTCGATTTCGGCAACCCGGTTCGTTCGGACAACTCGCCATTGCCCAGCACCTCCAGGCCGGGCCGGAAGGCCCGAAGAATCTCGATGCCGCGCTCCAGCGAACGGTTGGGTGGTGAGCCTCCGGGGGTTCGGCGTCCGTGTGTGGGTGATGGATTCGGCATCGGGTAAACCCCTGACTCAATTCCACGCAATGGAATTGACCCAGTGTAGTTCCAGGGGCTCCTGCCTATGCTCGGTCCACCAACACGATCACGGAGACAAGACATATGTTCGGCCCGATTCTTCCGCTGCGACTGCGGACACCCGGCTTCTTCCTGTCGCTCACGATGGCCGTGTCGCCGGCGTTCGCGGGGACCTTTCCGGACAAGCCGGTGCGCCTGGTGGTGCCCTTCGCCCCCGGTGGCGGGACGGACATCATCGCGCGCACGCTGGCAGCCGGGATGGGCAAGGAGCTGGGTCAGCAGGTCATCGTCGACAACAAGCCGGGTGCCGGCACCATCATCGGCACCGACAACGTCGCCAAGAGCCCGGCCGACGGCTACTCGATCGTCATCGCGACCTTCGCGCACGCGATCAATCCGAGCATGGTGCCGAAGCTGCCGTTTTCCTACGAGGCGGCATTCGCGCCCATCTCGCTGATCGGCAAAGGCCCGAACGTGCTGGTGGTTCGCGCTGACAGTCCCTACAAGACCGCGAAGGACGTGATTGCCGCCGCCAAGGCCCGACCCGGCAAGCTCACCTACGCCTCGCAGGGCAATGGCACGTCCGCTCACCTGGCGGGCGAGATGTTCACCAACCTGGGCAAGGTGCAGATGACCCACGTGCCCTACCGGGGTGCGGGCCCGGCCATCACCGATCTGCTGGGCGGCCAGGTCGACATGATCTTCGGCACCGCGGCCGCAGTGTCGTCCTTTGTCGACAGCGGCAAGCTGCGGGCGATCGGCGTCACCACCGCGGGCCGTTCGGCGGCCTTCGAAGGCGTGCCGCCCATCGCCGACGCGGTCCCCGGCTACCAGGTCGAAAGCTGGTATGGCCTGTATGCGCCTGCCGGGACACCCACCGACGTGATCGCCAAGTTGAACTCGGCCGCGAAGAAGGCGGCGAACAGCCCCGAGTTCGCCAGGAAGATCGAGCAAGAGGGCCTGACCGTGGTCGCCAGCGACCCGGCGGGGCTCGACCGCTACGTGAAGGCGGAGGAGGCGCGCTGGCGAAAGATCGTCAAGGAAAACAACATCAAGGCGGATTGACGCCTGAGCCACGGAGAACCTCATGAATTTCACCCTCATCGACCTGGCGGTCGACGACAACGCGATCGCGACCATCACGTTCAACCGGCCCGACAAGCGCAACGCGATGAGCGACGACATGCGCACCGAGTTCATCCGCGCGCTGGAGCAGGTGGCCGCCGACAAGGCGATCAAGGCCCTCGTGATCACGGGTGCCGGCAAGGGCTTCTGCGCCGGCGGCGACATCAGCGGCATGGAAAGGCGCATGAACGCGCCCGCCGGCGAAGTCGGCTTCAATGGTTGGCACCGCCAACAGCGGGTGCACCACACGCAGGCCTTGCTGAACACCATGCCCAAGCCGGTCATCGCGGCGGTCAACGGCGCCGCGTCGGGCCTGGGCGCGGACACGGCGCTGGCCTGCGACTTCATCATCGCCAGCGAATGGGCCAGCTTCGCGTGGAGCTACGTGCTGCGGGGAATCGTTCCGGACGGCGGCGGCATGTACTTCCTGCCTCGCCGCGTCGGCCTGGCCAAGGCCAAGGAGCTGATTTTCACCGGCCGCCAGGTCAAGGTGGACGAGGCGGTGGCATTGGGCATCGTGGACCGCAAGACCGGCGCCGGAACGCTGCTGGCCGACGCGCAGGCCTGGGCCGCCGAGCTGAGCCAGGCGTCGTCGACGGCGCTGGCGCTGACCAAGACCATCCTCAACCAGAGCTTCGAGCTGTCGTCGCACCAGGTGTTCGCGCAGGGCAGCCAGGCCCAAGGCATCTGCTACACGAGCAGCGAGCACCGCGCCGCGGTCGAAGCCTTCCTCGCCAAGTCGGCCGCCAAGGAGTGAACCCCGTGGACGCGATCTCCCGCCTGCTCAAACCCCGCAGCGTCGCCGTCATCGGCGCCTCGGCCGACCCCGCGAAGACCGCCGGCCGTCCGGTGGCGTACCTGCAGAAGCACGGCTTTGCCGGCGCCATCTATCCGGTCAATCCGAAGGCCGGCACGATAGGCGGGCTGACGTGCTACCCCGACGTGGCCACGTTGCCCCAGGTGCCGGACGTCGGCATCGTGCTGCTGGGGGCGCAGCAGGCCCACCTCGCGGTGCGTGACCTGGCCGCACGAGGCTGTGCGGCTGCCATCGTGCTGGCCAGCGGCTACACCGAGACCGGCGAGGAAGGGGCACGCCGACAGAAGCAGCTGGTGGAGGCTGCCGGGTCCATGCGCATCCTCGGCCCCAATACGATCGGCCTGGTGAACCTCACCGACTCCATCGTGCTGTCGGCCACTGGCGCGCTGGAGATGGACGAGTTCCCGCGCGGCAGCATCGGCGTCGTGTCGCAGAGCGGCGGCATCCTCGGGTCGCTTCTGTCGCGCGCCGCTGCGCGCGGCATCGGGCTGTCGAAGCTGGTCTCGACCAGCAACGAGGTCGACCTCGAACTGGCCGACTTCATCGATCACCTGGCCGACGATCCGGCCACCCAGGTCATCGCCCTGTACATCGAAACGGTCCGCAACCCGGGCAAGTTCCGCACCGCGTGTCTCAAGGCGGCGCGTGCCGGCAAGCCGGTCGTGGCGTTCAAGATCGGCCGTTCCGAGGCGGGTGCCCAGGCGGCGGTCTCCCACACCGGAGCGATGGCCGGCGCCGATCGCATGTACGACGCCCTCTTCAGGCAGGTCGGCGTGATCCGCGCCAAAAGCTTCGCCGACCTGCTGGACGTGCCCGCCGCGCTGGCCACCGGCCGCAAGCTGCGTGGGAACCGTGTTGCCATCCTCACGTCCACCGGCGGTGCTGGCACGCTCGTGTCCGATGACCTCGGTGTGGCAGGGTTCGACACGCCGGCGCCTGACGCGGCGACGGCCGACGCCTTGCGCGCGCTGCAGAGCGGCAGCGAGGCCGTGCTCGACCGGAATCCGATCGACGTGACGCTGGCCGGCCTGCGGCCCGACCTGTTGCGCGGTGCGATCCGCGCGCTGCTGGCGAGCCCGGGCTATGACGCACTGGTCATCATCGTCGGCTCTTCCAGCCTGGCACAGCCCGAGCTGATGGCCGGTGCGATCCAGGACTGCCTGCCCGAAAGCGACAAGCCCGTGATCGCCTACGTCAGCCCGCACGCACCCGACGTCGGTGCGCTGCTCACGCGCTGCGGCGTACCCGCCTTCCCGGTCGCCGAGAGCTGCACCGCGGCGCTGATGGGCATGCTGCGCGTGAACGACTTCCAGGGTCGAGCCGAGGAGGCGTCCCCTCCCTCCCCCCCGGCCGTTGCCGTCGCCACCGACGACCTGCCCGACGGCCCGCTCGACGAAGCCCGGGCCAAGGAGCTCTTCGCCCGCTTCGGAGTGCCGTGCACCGCCGAGCGCATCGTCATCACGCCGGCAGAAGCCGAAGCGGCGGCTGAAGCGCTGGGGGATCGGGTGGTGCTGAAGATTCTCTCGTCGCAGATCACGCACAAGAGCGATGTCGGAGGCGTCGCGGTAGGCCTCACGCGGCAGGCCATCGGCGAGCGGCTCGAGCGCATGGCGGCCGAGGTCGAGGCCAGGTCGGGGGTGCGGCCCGCACGTTTCCTGGTGCAGGAAATGGTCAGCGACGGTGTGGAACTGATTCTCGGCATGCACCGCGATGCACTCGGTACCGCGGTGATGCTCGGCATGGGTGGCGTCGCAGCCGAGCTGTTCAAGGACACCACGCTGCGACTGCTGCCTCCCCACGGGGGCCTGAGCCGTGCCGATGCGCTGGCGATGGCCCGGGAGCTCGAGACGTGGCCGCTGCTGGACGGTTTTCGGGGCCGCCCGAAGGCCGATGTCGAGGCGCTGGTGGATGCCATCGTCGCGTTCTCCAGCATGGCGGCACAACTCGGCGATCGGCTCGTCGAGGCCGAGATCAACCCGGTCTTCGTGCTGCCGATCGGGCAAGGCGTGCGGGCCGCCGACGGCGTGGCCGTGCTGGCTTGAGAGAGAGGCGACGACCATGACGGACACCCGGGTGCGCGTGGAGCGCGATGGCGACATCGCCGTCGTCATCATCGACAACCCGCCGATCAACGCCGGGTCGGCGGCGGTTCGGCAGGGCCTGCTGGAGGCGGTGCACGAGCTTCAGGTCGACACGACCCTGCAGGGCGCGGTGCTTGTCGGCGCGGGCCGCACCTTCATCGCCGGATCCGACCTGCGCGAGTTCGCACAGCCGCTGGCCGCGCCGCAGCTGCCAGCCGTGATCGCCGCGATCGAGAACTGCGGCAAACCCGTGGTCGCTGCGCTGCACGGTGCCGCGCTCGGCGGCGGCTTCGAGCTGGCACTGGGCTGCGATGCCCGCGTCGCTGCGCCCGGCACCGTGCTGGGGCTGCCGGAGGTGACGCTGGGGATGATCCCCGGCGCGGGCGGCACGCAGCGCTTGCCGCGGCTGGTCGGCATCACGCGCGCCATCCAGATGATCTGCAGCGGTGAACGCCTTCCTGCCGACGCGGCGCGAGAGGCCGGCATCATCGAGGAGATCGCCGAAGGCGAGCTGCGCGCGGCAGCCGTCGCCCATGCGCGGCGCCTCGTCGGGC
Source organism: Rhizobacter sp. P2_D12 (assembly GCF_056404395.1). Lineage (NCBI taxonomy): Bacteria > Pseudomonadati > Pseudomonadota > Betaproteobacteria > Burkholderiales > Sphaerotilaceae > Rhizobacter > Rhizobacter sp. P2_D12. The sequence goes on from NZ_JBFUEB010000006.1 coordinate 69,774, forward strand.
GCAAGCGGCGCATCCGCGACCTGCCGGTGCCCGCGAGCGATGCGGTGGCGGTCGCGCTGGCGAGCGAGGCAGCCCTGAAAGCGGGCAAGCAGCGTCCGGCTGTGCAGGCGGCGATCGAGGCCATCATCGCTTCGGCCGCCACGCCCATCGATGCGGCGCTGGCCGACGAGCGCGCGGTGTTCCAGCGGCTTCGCGTCACCCGCGAAGCCTCCGCGCTGCGCCACCAGTTCTTCGCGGAGCGGGAAAGCGCGAAGCACCCGTTGCTGCACGGTGCCGCGCCGCGCCGGGTTCGGCACGTGGCAGTCATTGGTGCCGGCACGATGGGCTCGGGCATGGCGATCGCCATGCTTGAAGCCGGCTACGAGGTGCTGCTGCTGGAGCAGGACGCCGCGGCATTGCAGCGCGGATCGGCGCGCATTCACGAGCATTTCGCCGAGCGCGTGCGCGGCGGCAGGATGAAAGCGGCGTTTGCGGCCGCCAGCCAGGCACGGCTGAGTGCAAGCCTGAACTGGGAGTTGCTCGCTGAAGCGGATCTCGTCATCGAGGCGGTGTTCGAGGACCTGGGCGTCAAGCGCGAAGTGTTCAAGCGCATGGACGGCGTCGCTCGCCCGGGCGCTGTGCTCGCCAGCAACACGTCCTACCTGGACCTGGACGCCATTGCCGCGGCGACCAGCCGTCCGCAGGATGTGATCGGCATGCACTTCTTCAGTCCCGCGAACGTCATGAAGCTGTTGGAGGTCGTGCGCGGGAAGGCCTCATCCGTCGACGCACTGGCCACTGGCCTGGAAGTGGGCAGGACGTTGAAGAAGGTGCCGGTGCTTGCCGGCAATGCCTTCGGCTTCATCGGCAACCGGCTCTACTCGGCGTACCGCAGCCAGTGCGAGTTCATGCTCGAGGAAGGAGCCTGGCCGCAGCAAGTGGATGCAGCCCTGCAGGCCTTCGGCTTCGCCATGGGTCCGTTCGCCGTGGCCGACCTGTCGGGGCTCGACATTGCCTGGCGCATGCGCCAGGCACAAGCAGCCGCCCGAGACCCCGCTGCGCGCTACGTGCGCATTGCCGACCGCTTGTGCGAGGCGGGGCGACTGGGCCGCAAGAGCGGTGCCGGCTACTACGCCTACGCGGCCGGTTTGAAGGGCCCGCAGGTCGACGCGGCAGTGCACGCACTCGTCGAGGCCTGCCGCGCGGAGAAAGGCATCCATGCACGCAGCTTCACGAATGCGGAGATCGTGCGCCGCGTCATGCTCGCGATGGTCAACGAAACGGCGCTGCTGCTCGCCGAAGGCATCGCGGAGCGCGCCACCGACGTCGACGTGGTTCTGGTCCACGGCTACGGCTTCCCGCGCTGGGAAGGTGGCCCGGTGTTCTGGGCGCGTTGCCAGGGCGAGGCGGCGCTGGCTGCAGATCTCGACGATCTGGAATGCATCAGTGGCCCCGGCTTCGTGCGCGGCGAGCTGCACCACCTGTGGGAACGGGAGGCTTGACCATGACGGCGATCGAGATCCTCGCACGCTTCGCTGCCGACTCCGCGAAAGTGCCGTTGCCCCCGGACGTGCTGCATGCTGCGCAGCGTGCCGTCGTGGATTGGTACGCGTCGATCTACCCGGGCCTGGCGCTGGAGGCCGTTGGTGTGCTCGAACGGGTGCTCGCCGACGACCTGGATCGCGGGCGCGCGCGCCTGGTCGGTCGAGGCGCCGGGCGGGCCGCGACGGTGCGCGCAGCCGCGCTCTACAACGGCACGGCGGCGCACGCCGCGGAGATCGACGACAGTTTCCGCGATGCGATGTACCACCCCGGCGCCGCGACGATTGCGGCCGCCCTTGCCATGGCGCAGTCGGTGAACGCGCCTGGGCCGGCCTTCCTGCGTGCCATCGTGCTGGGCTACGAGCTCTCCACGCGGATCGGCGTCGCGATGGGACGGCCTCACTACGAGTTCTGGCACAACACCGGCACCATCGGCAGCTTCGGGGCCGCTGCCGCAGCAGCAGCCCTGCTGCAGCTGGACGAACTCGCGACCGCGCGGGCCCTGGCGATCGCCGCCACCTTCACCGCCGGGCTGCAGCAAGCCTTCCGGCATGAGAGCATGGCCAAGCCGCTGCATGCCGGCCGCGCGGCCGAGGCCGGAGTCCTCGCAGCACAGCTTGCCGCGACCGGCATGCGCAGCTCGCTGGACGCGCTCGACGGCGAAGCCGGTCTTGGCCGGGCGATGAGCACCGGGCCGGACTGGTCCGCGATCGGCGCGACGCTGGGACAGGATTTCCACATCACGCGGCTGACCTTCAAGAACCACATCGGCTGCGGCCACACATTCGCTGCGATAGACGGGGCGCTCGCGCTACAGCGGCAGCACGGCTTCACGCATGCCGACATCGAGCGGCTGGACCTGGGCGTTTACCAATCGACGTTGGACATCGCACCGCACGTGGACCCGCAGAATGCAGACCAAGCCAGGTTCAGCCTGCACTACATGGTGGCGACGGCGCTGGTGCACGGCAGTGTGCGTCTTGCCGCCTTCGAACCCCCTCGGCTGAACGATCCCGCCACGCGTGCACTGATGACACGCATCGCCAAGGCGCTCGACCGTGACATCGATGCCGCCTTTCCGGGCCGGCGCGGCGCGCGCGTCGAGATCCTGTTGCGCGATGGCCGCAGGCTCGTCCACCTGCAGCCCGATCGCAAGGGCGATCCGGAGCTGCCGCTGTCCGATGCCGATCTCGAAGGAAAACTTCTCGAACTTGCCGAGCCCACGATCGGCGCGGCGCAGGCACGCGCGCTGCTGAGTCGGATCTGGGCGCTGCACGAACAGCCCGGCCTGCCTTGAGGACTGCCATGACCCGAAACGCTTTCGTCTGTGACGCCATCAGAACGCCCTTCGGCCGCTATGGCGGCACTCTGTCGACACTGCGCGCCGACGACCTTGGCGCGATTCCGATCGCCGCGTTGCTGGCCCGCCATCCGCGTGTCGACTGGCAGGCCGTGACCGACGTGATCTACGGGTGTGCGAATCAAGCGGGCGAAGACAACCGCAACGTGGCGCGCATGAGCGCGCTGTTGGCAGGCTTGCCGCTCGAGGTGCCAGGCTCGACGGTCAATCGCCTGTGCGGCTCGGGCCTCGACGCGCTGGGTACGGCAGCCAGGGCCATCAAGAGCGGCGAGGCGGAGATGGTGATCGCCGGCGGCGTGGAAAGCATGTCGCGCGCGCCCTTCGTGATGGGCAAGGCGGAAACGGCGTTCTCGCGCAGCACGAAGATCGAGGACACGACAATCGGCTGGCGATTCGTCAACAGGCTGATGAAGGAACGCTACGGCGTCGAGACGATGCCCGAGACAGCGGAAAACGTGGCCACCGAGTTCGGCATCGAGCGCCTGGCCCAGGACCGCATGGCGCTGGCCTCCCAGGCGAAGGCGATCGCCGCGCAGAAGGCCGGCATCTTCGATGCCGAGATCACGCCGGTGACGATCCAGCAACGCAAAGGGGCCCCGATCGTCGTCGCAAAAGACGAGCATCCCCGCGAGACCTCGATGGAGGCGCTGGCCAGGCTGGCCGGCGTCGTGACGCCCAACGGCACGGTGACGGCAGGCAATGCCTCGGGCATCAACGATGGTGCTTGCGCGCTGCTGCTGGCCGACGAGGCCACCGCCGCGCGCCAGGGCCTGACGCCACGCGCGCGCGTGGTCGGCATGGCGACCGCCGGTGTGCCCCCGCGCGTCATGGGCATCGGCCCGGCACCTGCGACACGCAAGGTGCTGGAGTTGACTGGCCTCAGCCTTGCGCAGATGGACGTGATCGAACTGAACGAGGCTTTCGCGGCGCAAGGCCTCGCAGTGCTGCGCGAGTTGGGCCTGGCTGATGACGACGCCCGCGTGAATCCCCATGGCGGCGCGATTGCGCTGGGCCACCCGTTGGGTGCCAGTGGCGCACGCTTGGCGACAACAGCGATCAACCAGCTTCACCGTACCAGCGGCCGCTACGCGCTGTGCACCATGTGCATTGGCGTCGGTCAAGGCATTGCAGTGGTGCTCGAGCGAGCCGGAGCATGACGCCGATACCGACGCGCTGGATGTCCTGACAAGTGAAGAGCCGAAGTCGTCGAGGCAACGTCGGGCCTACTCGACGTGGGCCACTGCGCCGAGCAGCTGTTCAGCTGATTTCAGCAAGGGCCAGGCGAGCACGGCGTTGCAGCTTTCGCTCGTGCACAGTGCTGCATCGAGCAGAGGCTCGGCGCCCAACACCTGCAGCCATCGCGCGTGCCCATTCGCCTGCGAGCCATGCGAGAAAACACAACATTCCAGAAGTGCTGGTGCCAGCTTGGCGGCAACAGCCACGGCCGCCGTCGTGATGAAACCACCGACAACGATCGCGCGGCGCTCTCGCGCAGCCTGAAGAACCGCCCCGACGAGCGCAGCGATCTCCAGGCCCCCCAATGCCGTCAGGGCGGCCACCGGGTTGGAGATGCCGACATGCAGATCCAGTGCGCCCTGCAGCACCGCCAACTCCCTCGTGCGACCAAGGTTGCCGAAGCCCGCGCATTCGGCAAGCGGCATGCCGGTGAGTCGGCTCATCAACAATGCAGCAACCTCGTTGCCCATGCCGGTCTCTCCCAGCAGCAACACATTGCCCGGCAGCCGGGTGACCAGGCGCGTGCCGCGCTCCATGGCGGCACGGCATTGCCCGACCGTCATGGCGGCACCACGGCTGCTGTCCAAGGTACCTCGCGCCAACTTGATCCGGACCAACTGCAAGTGCGGCTCCAAATCGGCGCGCAAGCCGCAGTCGATCACCGTCAGCGCCAGGCCGTTCCGCCGAGCAAACATCGACGCGACCGTGTTGCCGGCCAGGAGGTTGCGCACCCGCAGCGTCGCCACATCCGCCTGATAAACCGAAGCCGTCCGCGCCACGATGCCGTGGTCGGCGGCGAAAACCACCAGCTGCGGCTTCTCCAGCCGCGGCCGGGCCGAACCCTGGATTTGCGCAAGTTTCTGGGCCAGCAACCCGACGCAGCCGTGCACGCCGGCCGAGCCGGGCAGCTGGCCAATGCCATGTCGCACTCGTTCAGCCAATGCGGGGTCGTAGAGGCGTGGGATGTCGTCGGTAGCGATCATGATGTGTCAAGCCCGTTGACGCTCGCGGCTGGCGCGTGCCGCTGGCCTCCTACTTCAACAGCGACAGCGTGCCCACGTTGAAGCTCACGGCGCGGTCCCCCACGGGTTCAGGCGCGTCGGCAATCTCGATGGCGGTGAGCGCCTCCAGCGTCGACTTGACGTCGACGCCGTCGGCACCGCAGTACTCAGGCGCCGCGAATTGAGAGAACTCGATGCGGTATTCCGTGACCTGCGGCTTCACCGGCAGCATCAGGATCGGGTAGCAACCCCGTTGCTGAACGGCCGGGTCGTTCCCCACCAGGCGCAGGCGCAGCTTGTTCACCGTATGACCCGCCAGGTGAACCTTCAACGCCTTGTACTCGGTGGCCACCACGGGTCGCTGCGAGACCAGCACGATCCCGACGCCGGCCCACTGGCTCCCGCCACGAGGGGTGAACTGTCCCGTGATGTTGAGCACGCCGTTGTTGCGGACCGTGATGTCCCCCAGCGTCGCGTCGCCCGGCCTTTCGGCATAGATCAACCCCTCGATGAAACCGCCCTCCACTGCGGCCGTCGTGCCGTTGAATGCGGTCCAGAGGCGCTCGACCCCGGTCACCGTCACCGGTGGAGGGGAAACCGCCGCCGCGGCAGTCGCCGGGACCACGGCCAGCAGCGGGGCAGGCGCCGGTCCCGGTGCTTCGGTCGGCGCCGTCCGGGGTGCCTGTGGCTTCGCTGCTGCCGGCGCCGCGACGGTGACGCGCCGAGGCGCCGCGGCCGCGGGCGCTTCGGCCTCCCGGCGCAGCTTGACCTCGACCCGGCCCGCTTCGAGGATGCGGCGGAACGGGCTGTCAGCCAGCCGCTTGGCCTGGTCATCGGCCTTTTCCGGATTCGGCATGTTGGCCGGCACCTGTGCCGTCGCCTCCAGCGCCAGCGCGGCCAATGCGGTGGCCAGCCCGCGGCTGAGCAAGGTGGTGTGATTCAGGTGGCGCATGGCTTGCCCCCTCGACTCAGCGAGCCAGCCCGATGGCACCCACGCCGAAGCTCACGGTGCGGTCACGCATCGGCGCCGCGGCTTCGGCCACTTCGATGCCGGTCAGATTCTCCAGCGTGGGCTTGAGCGCGACACCCTTGGGGCCGCAATAGCCTTCGGGGGCGAAGCGCTCCAGCGCAATCCGGTACTCGGCCACTTCGGGCTTCACGGCTTGCCACACCATCGGGTAGCAGCCGAGCCGCTGAGTGGCCTCGTCCGGACCGACAAGCCGCACGCGCAGGCGGGTGCTGGTTGCCGAGCTGAGCCGGATCGTCAGGAACCTGTAGTCGCCGGCTTTCACCGGGATCGATCTCGGCGCGCCGACATTGACCCCCAGACCGCCCCACTGGCTGGCGCCCTTGCCGAAGAATTGCCCGGTCACGGCGAGGACATCGCCGTGCACGGCCAGCGGCGCTACCAGCGCATCTCCCTGCTTCTCGGAGAAGGCGAAACTGGTGATCACCCCTCCCTCCGGCGTGCGTGACGGGCTCTTGAACGTCGTCGCCCACGACCGATCCGCCGGGTCGGCCGGCACGTTGGGCGCCGCGGCCTGCGACGCGAGTGGAACGACCATGGGCTTGGGTGCCGGCGACTGGGCACACGCGCCCAGCAAGGCGCACGCTGCGAGGGCGAGGAAGGGGCCGAACTTCATGTCATCTCCTTGTTGGTTGGGTCCGCGCCGTTCACTGACCCGACAGCAGGACAGGCTTGCCGATGACCACCGACACCGCATCCAGGCCCGCGCTGCCCTTGAGCTCGCGGATCTGGAACTGCTTGAGCCTGGTCAGCGCGAGTGCGGTGTCGGGACGCGTGGCGCTCGCAGCCGCGCAGCTGGCATCGGGGTTGTTGGCCAGGCTGAACGACGAGAAGGGAATCACGCGGGTCGCGGCGGTGCCGCTCAGGCCGGTGACCACGTAGCTCGGGAAGCAGCCGTCATCCACGGCATCGGCCGACTGCAGCATGACCACGACCTGGCTGTTGCTGGTGGAGGCCAGGTTGAGGCTCAACGCGGGCCAGCCGGAAACGTCGCTCGTCGCGGTCAGCGGCAGCACGGCCACGGTGGCGGCCCAGGACTCGGTGGCTGAAGTCCGATTGCCGGTCAGCGTGTAGGCCGAGTCGCTTTCGGCGAGGGCGTTCCCCGTTGCGCCGGTGCCGTACTCGAACGAGAACGGGCCCGTGATCGACACGGCCGAGGTTGCCGGCGTGGCGGGCTTGGGCGCGAAGGCGATGCTTCCCACATGGATCCCGACGGTGGCGGAACCGGTGGCCGGGAAGGCCTCGTCCGACACCTCGATGGCCCCGATGTTGGCCAGCGTGCCGGCCAGCGCAGGGTTGGTGGCAGTTGCGCCGGCGCAGAAGTCGGGAAGCTTGAAGTTGGCCTCGGTCAGGGCCAGCTCGTAGTTCGTCTGGGTGGCGGTGACGGTCACGCTGGCCGCCGGCACGCAACCGTTGGGTGTCGAGCTCGCCGCCTTGATCTTGAGCTTGAGCGTCTTGTTGGTGCCGGTCGATGCCAGCGAGAACTGCACCTTGGTCGCGCCGGATTGAACCTGATTGCGATCGGCATCGCGCAGCGGGATATCGATGCCCACGCCGCCAAAGGTGCTGCCGCCGGTGTTGCTGAAGCTGCTGGTGACGGTGAGGATGTTGCCGCCGACACCCAGCACCGGCAGCGCGGGCAAGTCGCCCCCCTTTTCGGCATAGGCGAATGCCGAGGCAGTTCGCCCCTGGTCGGTGCTGCCGTCGGCCGCGGTGAACGACGCAACGACCTGTCCATTGATGGTGACCGGCACGGAGGGCGCCGGCGCAGGCGCGGGACCCGGCACGGGTGTGCCTCCGCCGCCGCAGGCTGCAAGCAGCAGGAACAGGGTCGAGATGGCGGCCATGCGGTGGGAGTTGTCGATGTTCATGGGGTCTTCTTTGCTGTGGGGGTGGTAGACGATGGCCTGCACGTGGCGGGCGGACGGATCAGCGTTGCGCCGCGACGTGGCGAACGCGGGGGAATCAACACGGAGACGATGGACACGAAGGCGCCGGGCCCTGCCGGCCGTGGACGGCCAGGCGGGTGCTCATCGGCCGTACAGGGCATCTCTCAGGTCGGCGCGGAACGCGCCGGCACGCGAGGGGTCGTAGACGCCGAAGCCCGAGGCCAGCTCCCAGTAGTGCCAGCTCATGCCGCGGGCCTCGATCAGGTCGCGCATGGCACGCGAGTAGCGCGCCCGCGCGGCGCTGTCCGCAGCCGAGTACGCCCCGAACTCGCCGACGAAGACCGGGTAGCCCATCTTCGTGCCATAGGCTTTCGCGACGTCCAGGCCCCAGGTCATTCGCGACAGCTGGTCCGCCGAGCAGCAGCTCTGCCCGACAGGCAGCGCAGGTGTGACCCACGTGGCACCCTGGTGGGTGAAGTCGAACGGTTCGTAGTTGTGAACCGTGAGGATCAGGTTGGCGTCGTTGGGCAGAACGAGCTTGGACAGGTCGGCCGCGCTGTTCCAACTGGTCGGGCCGACGACGATCAGGCGTTGCGGGTTGTCGCGGCGAATCACGCCGACAGCCCGCGCCATGAGGTCGTTCCAGCGATCGGTCAGCTTGCCGTGCGGCTCGTTGTAAACCTCCAGGATCAACCGGTCGCTGCGATTCTTGTAGCGAGCCGCGATCTGGCGCCACATCGCGAGGAAGCGCACTTCCACCACGGCGGGATCCACCAAGCGCTCGTTTGCGTCCAGCACGTCGCCGTCCAGCTGGCGATAGTGGTGCATGTCGAGCAGCACGTAGACGCCCTTGTCCAGCAGGCGGTCGACCACGCTGTCCACGCGTGCGAAGAAGTCAGGGTCGATCACTGCCGCAGCATCGGCCGAGGCGTGGTTGCTCCACCGGACAGGCAGCCGAACGCTGTCGAAGGTGCCGCCATCGAGCAGATCGATGAAGCGTTGCTCCACGGTCAGGCCCCAGTCGCCTTCTCTCGGCGGCTCGAGCATGTTGCCGAAGTTCACCCCGCGCCCGAATGCCGCTGCAGCGGCGCTGGCTCGCGCCGAGGCGCCAGGCGGGCTGCCCGCCGCCGCTGCGGGATAGTCGGCCAGCGTTCCCGTGTCGGAAGCCGTCGCTCCGCCCGCGCCACCGCAAGCCGCCAGCCCCACGCAAAGAAGACCCGCGGTCAAAGCGAGCCGTGCAATCGATTGCAAGTTGGGGGAAAAAAGACCTGGAACAAGCCCGTCAGAGGTGCTGCAAGTCGAGCGTACATCCGTATTCGTCATTCGTTCAACGTCCAGTCCAGAGATTCGAAATGGTCTGCAATCGATTGCAAGCCTGATGGATGTTGCAGCGAAGTTACTCGCTGTGTCAATTGGTGAGTGCCRTATCATCGGCAGACCGTGAACTACTAGACGGCGGGCCGGTCTTTTCGCCATGTCGGCGCCAACGCGCGATACGGAAGCAGCAGCTTGCCGGAACTTGCTCGGCGCAATCGTTCCCAGGAATCGCGAAGGAGCGCCCTTTCGGGCAAGCATTTCAATGACCAGTCCTAGAAAAGGACGCCAAGGCGGCTTGGCGAACCGAGGCGCGCCGGAGCAAAGTGCGACCCTTCAGGATGTCGCTCGATTGGCGGGTGTTTCAGCCAGCACTGTGTCGCGCATCCTGAACGGGCAGGTCGACTCGTCCAGGCGCGATGCAGTCGAAGCCGCGATCAAGAAGCTGCGCTTCAAGCCGAACCTTGTGGCGAAAAGCCTGCGCAGTGGGGTGAGCATGACCGTTGGCGTGTTGATGCAGGATTTCGACAACCCCTATACCTCGCGTGCAGCCACGGGCGTGGAAGACGAACTGAGGAGCAGTGGCTACACCCCCATCTTGATCTCGGGCCACTGGAATCGCGACGGTGACGAAACGGAACGCGTTCGCCTGCTGATGTCGCGCAAGATCGACGGCATCGTGGTCATCGGTGGACGGCTCAGCGACGCGCAGTTGCTGGATCTCTCCGAGCTTCAGCCCATTGTCGTCATCGGCCGCGAATGCCATGGCCCCCGCCTGCGCTCGCTCGACGTCGACCAGCGCCAAGGCGGCTATATGGCGACCCGGCACTTGATCGAGTTGGGGCATCGTCGAATCGCTCACATCGCAGGGATCGAATACCAGCCTGATGCGATCGCCCGCATGCAGGGTTACATGGATGCGCATCGCGATGCCGGTCTGTCGGTAGACCAGCGCCTCATCGCGCGCGGTGACTTCTCCGAGTTGGGTGGCATGCAGGCGATGCAGACCCTGCTGGACTCCGGCATCGGCCTGACGGCAGTCTTCGCGGCGAATGACCCGACTTTGAATGGCGCGCGACTGGCCTTGTTCAATCGAGGCATCGAGGTGCCGGGGAAGGTCTCGCTGGTGGGGTTCGACGGCTTGCCTCCTTCCGCGTATTCCGTGCCGCCGACCACCACCGTTCGGCAACCCATCTACGAGATGGGCTGTACCGCCGCCAGGGAACTGCTTCGGCTACTGGGCGTGAAACAGCTGAACGACACACCGATCGGGTCGCTGGAACTGCAGCTGATGGTGCGGGGAACCACCGCACCACCGCCCCGCTCGGCTGAATGACGCGCCGCGTGCCGCGCGCATCGCGCCCGACCCGTTCTTAAGCATCGGCCAAGCCGGCCAGCCCTACCATCGCGCGGATGCACCTGCTCCTGATCGAGGACGATGTCGACCTGGGCGCGTCGCTGCAGCAGGCGCTGCGCGGCGCCGGATTCAGCAGCGAATGGCTTCGCACCGCGTGCGACGCCCACCGCTTCGCCCTGGCGGGCGGGCATCACTGCATCCTGCTCGACCTGGGCCTGCCCGACGGCCACGGGCTCGACCTGCTGCGCGCATGGCGCCGCGACGGCCTGGCCGTGCCGTTGATCGTCATCACCGCGAGCGACGCGCTGGGCGATCGCCTGGCCGGCCTGGACGAAGGCGCCGACGACTTCATCGTCAAGCCCTTTGCCGTGGTCGAGCTGGTCGCGCGTGTGCGCGCGGTCACGCGGCGTGCCGCGCAGCAGGCCGCTTCGGTATGGACCATCGGCACGCTGGCCATCGACATGCGCCAGCGCTCTTGCACGGTGGATGGCGAGCCGGCGGGCCTCTCGCCGCGCGAGTTCGACGTGCTGGCTGCGCTGGCGCGCGCCGGCGGCAGCGTGGTGCCCAAGCACCGCCTGGCGCAGGCCCTGGCCCCCCTGGGCGATCCGCTGGACTTCAACGCCATCGAGGTCCACGTCCACAACCTGCGGCGCAAAGTCGGCGCGGAGCGCGTGAAAACCGTGCGCGGCATCGGCTACCTGCTGGCCGGAGACCGCGCATGAGCGCGGCCGCGGCGCGACCGCCGCGGCTGCAGCGGCGCGTGCTGCTGGCGATGCTGAGCGTGATCGTGCTGCTGTTCCTCGCCTTCTTCGGCTTCATCCTGTGGGAGGCGCTCAAGCGCGATTCGGGCGAGCTGGACCGCGCCCTGCTGCGCAACGCGCAGAGCCTGGCACGCACGCTGGACCGCATGCCCGACGACGCCAGCGTCAGCGCCGGCGTCACCGTCTTCTTGCACCTCAGGGCCGATTCCGCGGCCAACGATCCGACTGGCGAGCCGCGGCCCCTGCTGCTGGTGTCCCGCCGCGACGGCGGCCTGCGCCTGCCGGCGGCGCGGCCCGGCGACGCCGACCCGCTGCGACTGCCCGACGGCCTGTCGGAAACCGTGCACCAAGGCGCCACGCTGCGCAGCTACACCGCCATCGGCCAGCACTGGACCGTGACGCTGCTCGACGACGACATGCGGCGCACGCGCTGGGCCGCACGCGAGGCCGGCGTCGAGCTGCTGGGCTACCTGGCGCTGACGCTGCCCGTCATCCTGCTGCCGGTGTGGCTGGCGCTGCGCGCGGCACTGGCGCCGCTGCAAAGCCTGTCGGACCAGGTGGCCGTGCGCGCTCCCGCCGACACGAGCCCCATCGTGCTGCCCAAGGGCTACCGCGAGCTGCTGCCGCTGCAGACGGCGTTGAACCGGCTCTTCGAGCGCGTGGCCGCCACCTTCGCCCGGGAAAAGGCCTTCGTGCACGACGCTGCGCACGAGTTGCGCACCCCGCTGGCCGTCATCAGCACCCAGGCCCATGTGCTGCAGACCAGCGAGGGCCCGGCGCGCCACGAGGCCGCACGCCGCCTGCAGGGCGCGGTGGAGCGCGCCTCGCACCTGGCGCACCAGCTGCTTCGCCTGGCCCAGGCCGACGCCACGGCGCTCGCGCCGCGCGAACCGGTGGACGTGATGAACGTCGCGCGCGACACCCTGGCCGGCATGACCGAGGTGGCCGCCGGACTGGGCAGCGAGCTGTCGCTGAGCGGCCCCGACAACGCCGTGCTGGCCACCGACCCGCGTGCGTTGCATTCGATGCTGAGCAACCTGGTGGACAACGCGCTGCGCTACGGCGGACGCGGCGTGATGGTCGACGTGAGCATCGACGTGCAGCCCGCGCGCTGGCAGCTGCGCGTGGTCGACAACGGGCCGGGCATTCCCGTCGCGCAGCGTGAACAGGTGTTCGAGCGCTTCTGGCGCGGCAAGTCCGGGGACGAGCGTGGCGCGGGCCTGGGCCTGGCCATCGTGCGCGAAGCAGCGCGCTCGCTGGGCGGCGACGTCGACCTGCAGGTCGGCCACGGCGGGTGCGGCTGCAGCTTCACCATCCACCTCCCCCGAACGTAGGGGGCCCGTCTTCAGCAAGCACGAAGGTGGTTGCGGCGAGCATCTCGCCCATCGTCACTGCTTCTCGTGCTTCATGCCGCTGCTGCGCCACCCCCACCGCCTCGCCCTCGGCGCCGTCACCCTGGCCTGCGTCCCCCCGGCCTGGGCCCAGGATGCGGAAGCACCTGCCGAGCCCATCCGCCTGGAGACCGTCGAGATCCAGGGCAAGCGCGTGCACAACGCCGCCGGCAGGCAGGCGCTGACACGCGAGGAACTGGCGCGCATCCCCGGCAGCAGCGGCGACCCGATGAAGGCCGTGATGGCCCTGCCCGGCGTGACCACCACCGACGACAGCAGCAGCGCCCCCGCCGTGCGAGGCGCGCGTCCGCAGGACAACGCCTACTACGTCGACTTCCTGCCCGTGGGGTACCTGTTCCACCTGGGCGGCTTCGCCAGCACCTTCCACCCCGACCTGATGCGCCGCTTCGACCTGGCCAGCGCCGCCTGGAGCCCGGAGTACGGCGACGTGGTGGGCGCGGTGTTCGACATTTCACTGCGCAACCCGCGCACCGACCGCCTCGGCGGCAAGCTCGACTTCAGCCTGCTGGGGGCCAGCGTGCTGGCCGAAGGGCCCCTCGGCGACGGCCTGTCCTTCTTCGTCGCCGGCCGGCGCAGCTGGTTCGACCTGGCCGTCAAGACGGTGGAGGACGAGAAGGAAGGCGTCAGCCTGACCGTGCCCGTGTACCACGACTCGCAGGGCCGGCTGTTGTGGGAGCTGAACCCCGGCCATCGCCTGCGGCTGGACTTCAGCACGGCAAACGACCGCATCGACTTCAGCACGAAAGAAGGCTCCAGGGCCGCCCAGCGCGACCCGGTGCTGCTGGGGAACAGCAGCATGCGCCAGTCCTACAGCAGCTTCGCACTCAGCTGGGACGGCGACTTCGCCCAGTCCACCAGCAACCAGCTCGCGCTGGGCCAGATGGCCACGCGCGATTTCACGCGCATCGGCAGCGCGGGCTTCTACGACGCCAAGGTGGTCACGACCTACCTGCGCGAGCAACTGCGCCTGGCCTGGACGCCCGAGCACGCCACGACGCTGGGCGGTGCGGTGAACAGCCGCCTCGTCGATCTCGACCTGGACATCCAGGACCCGCGCTGTACCGAGTTCGACCCCAACTGCGACATCAGCTCCGCCGGCCGCGTGGTCTCGCTGCAGGAGACACGCCAGAACCAGGCCGAGGCCTACGCCAATCACCGGTGGCGGCTGTCGCCCGAGTGGACGGCCACCGGCGGCCTGCGTGCCAGCCGCGACTTCTACCTGCGCCAGACCTTCACCGAACCGCGCCTGGGACTGGAGTGGAACCTGTTGCCGCGCACCATGGTGTCGGCAGGCATGGGCCGGCACAACCAGCCGCCGCCGATCGAGCAGGCGCTGCGCGACATCGGCAACCCCCAGCTCGCCCACCTGCGCAGCACGCACTACGTGCTGGGCGTGACGCAAGCACTCGACGCAGGCTGGTCGGTGCGTGCCGAGGTCTATCGCAAGACCTTCAAGGGCTATGCCGTCGACGACCCGGCGCTGAACTACCGCAACGGCGGCAGCGGCACGGCCAGCGGCTTGGAGCTGCTGGTGAAGAAGGACGGCCCCGAGAAGCTGACCGGATTCTTCGCGCTCAGCGTCTCGCAGGCACGGCGTCGAAACGACCAGACCGGCGAGAGCTTCCGCTTCGACCACGACCAGCCCGTCATCGCCACGCTGGTGGGCCAGTACAAGCAGTCGGACGCCTGGACCTGGGGGGCCAGGTGGAGCTATCACACCGGCTCGCCGTACACGCCGGTGGTGGGCACGGGCGTGTACCCTGACGGGCGCACGAAGCCGGTCTACGGCGCCATCAATTCGCTGCGCGTGCCGCCCTACCACCGGCTGGACCTGCGGCTGGACCGCAAGGTGTCGCCCCGTCTCACGCACTACGTCGAGCTGATCAACGCGTACAACCGGAAGAACGTCTCGGGCTACAGCTACAGCCCCGACTACGCGACCCGCGAAGAGGTCTACCAGCTGCCGGTGCTGGTCTCTTTCGGGATTCAGTACGCGTTCTAGGGCAGCGCCGACGCAGAGGAGCAATCACCGCCGCGGGGGGCGGAGCACTTTTGACCATTGCATGACGGCGCCGTGATGTCATGCGTGTGTCACCGGGCGACGACACGATGCGGCTCGCTCGCTTCCTCAATCGCTCGCAATCATTCAAGTGTCATGACCCTCGCCCTGCATCACCGAACACTGCTCGCATCTCTCGTCGCTGTCGCCTTGGCAGCCTGCGGCGGAGGCGGCGACGACAGCAGCACGCCCGCGCTCTCCATCCCCGCCGCCCCGCAAGGCGTCGGCCACGCCGAGAGCGCATCCGCCGCCGACGAAGCCGGCACGCCGCCCTTCGTCGACAACGCCGCCACCAACCAGCGCGGCGATGCCCGCTACGCCACGCTGGAGACGAATGCCGGCGTGCGCGTCCTCCGGCCCTTCCTCGACCTGTGGCAGCCCCGCAGCCTGTTCGTCGATGCAGGGCAGTCGGCCCCGGCGAACGGCAGTTTCCCGGCCGTCGCGGCCTCCGACTGGAGCGGCGTCCCCGGCGACGCAAGCGACGGCAAGGTGCTCAACGCCGACGTGCATGCGGCCAACATCCAGTACGTGATCGGTGCCACGGGCAGCCGCACCGCCGCGCAGGAGCTCCAGGCGTACCTCGACGACCGCCGCGGCAAGGGCTACAGCGTGACCGACGGCCTGGGACCGCTGACCGCGGCCTGGCGTGCGGCGGCCCAGCAGACCACGACCATCGTCGACATCCCCGCCGATGCCGGCACCGTCAAGTACGACGACAAGGGCAACAACATCGGCGTGGGCGGCAGCGCGAACGCGAACTTCGGCAGCGTCGTCGATTTCGTGTCGAACATCGGAGAGAACGGCTCCACCGAACCCGCCAAGCGCTACTTCAAGTACGCGCGTCCGTGGCGCTGGAGCAGCAGCGTGAAGGTGCCGGCCTCGCTCGAACCCGTGAAGAGCCCGACGCCGGCGACCGACGGCGGCTTCAACAGCGGCCACGCGGCCGAGGGCACGCGCGACGTGCTCGCCATGGCCTACCTGGTGCCGGAGCGCTACCAGGAGCTGCTGCTGCGCGGCCTGGAACTGGGCGAGAACCGCATCCTTGCCGGCATGCATTCGCCGCTGGACGTGATGGGCGGCCGGGTGCAGGCGCAGGCCGTCGCGGCCGCGTCGCTCGCCACCGGCACCAACAGCACCGGCACGCTCAAGGCCGACGCCTATCGGCAGGCGCACACCGCGCTGATGGCGGCGGCAGGCGCGAGCAGCCCGGCCGCGCTTTACGACTTTGCGCACTCGCAAGGCATGGACGGCGACCGCTTCGCCGACCATGACCGGAACAAGGCCGACTACCTCCGGCGCCTCACCTACGGCTTCAAGCCTGTCGGCGACACGACCCGGCCGGTCGTCGTGCCCAAGGGCGCCGAGGCGCTGCTCGAAACCCGCCTTCCCTACCTCGACGCCACGCAGCGCCGCGTGGTGCTGAAGACCACCGCGCTGCCTTCGGGCTACCCGCTGCTCGACGATGCCGAGGGTTGGGGCCGCCTGAACCTGTTCGCAGCGGCCGATGGCTATGGCGCATTCGGCGGCGACGTGGTGGTCACGATGGACGCCGGCAAGGGCGGCTTCCACGCGCTGGACAGCTGGCGCAACGACATCGCCGGCGTCGGCAAGCTCACCAAGCGCGGCAGCGGCACGCTCAAGCTCGGCGGCCGCAACAGCTACGCGGGCGGGACGGAGGTGATGGAAGGCACGCTGCAAGCCGAATCGGCCACCGCGTTCGGCAACGGCGACGTCTACGTGTCCGGCGGCACGCTCGTCAACAATGCCGCCTCCGCGCTGGTGATCGCCGGCGGCTACACCCAGCTCGCGAACACCACGCTGTCGTTGACCCTGGGCAGCGCCGGGGCCGGCCGGCTGACCGTGGGCGGCATCGTCACGCTCGCGGGCGGCAGCCTCAAGCTCAGCTTCCGGTCGGGATCCACTCCGGCCATCGGCGACACGCTGACGCTCATCAGCGGCAGCCGGCTCAGCGGACGCTTCGACGCCATCACCGTCGACGGCTTCAAGGTGACCCCGACCTACGGCGCCACCACGGTCACCCTTCACATCGACGGCTGATTGCTGCACACCGGACGACGGTGAGAGGGATGACGAGCGCCTCCTCACCAGTTCGAGAATCCGCAGGCACTGCTGGAGGTCGCCCTGCCGATGCTGTCGAGCACCAGGTTGCAGCCCGCCGAACTGCCTTGCCCGGCGGCCCTCAGGGTGTAGGCGGTGGCGCTGCTCGCGACCGTGTACGAGAAATACTGGCCCATGGAGGGCTCCCACCCCGGGAACAGGCCGGCGCTGGCAGCGGTCCCTTCGTCGAACGGTTGGTACTGCAACCGGCGTTGCCCGATCTGCTCCATCTTGATCGCGAGCGTGGCCAGATCCTCTGCCGCCGCGCGCGCACGGCACTTCTTGATGTAGGCGAGATACGAGGGCACTGCGCCTCCCGCCATGATGCCGACCATGCCCAGCACGACGAGGACCTCGACGAGCGTGAAGCCACGCGGAGAAGATGTTTTGAAGCAGGTGTCCATGGCACGCGACGGTTACAAACGGTGACTGGATGCTGCGGCAGTCAGCCGTTCGTTGCATGACGCGGCCTTCACCAAATTCCGATGCGGCGCCGAGGACTCCCGAGGTTGAGGAATTGTCCCGATCTGCGCTGGCGTCAACCTTGCGCGGCACGCCGAACAACCGTCCCGGCCTTCTGCCGGGACCAGCCCAGCGTCGAGCCTGCGGCCGCCAGCAGGATCGCGGCAGCGCCGACCCATTGGAAGAATCCGAGGCGTTGTGCAAAGACCGCGTAGTCCACCACGAGTGCCACGAGCGGGTAGATGAACGACAGCGCACCGACTGTCGACGTCGGCAGCTTTTGAATCGCGCCGTAGAGCAGCACGAACACCAGGCCGGTATAGACCACCCCCAGGGTGACCAGCGTCCCCCAGGTGCCGGCATCCACCGGCGGGTCGCTGAGGCGCGCGAACGGCGCGAGCATCGCGATGCCCACGCCCACCTGGATCAGCGCGATGAATTCCGGCGAGGTCCCTCGCAACCGTTTCGCGACCAGGGCAGCGACAGCGTAGAAGAAGGCTGCACCCAGGGCCATCAGGATGCCGACGACGTAGCGCGCGCCCGGGTGACCGCTGGCGCCCTGCCCCCACGCGATGAGCAGCACGCCGGTGAACGACAGCGCGAGCCATGCGAGCTTGTCGGCCGTCAGCCGTTCGCCGAACAACAACGCACCCAGGCCGACCAGCATGAAGGGCTGCGTGTTGTAGACGACGGTGGCGACCGAGATCGACGCGTGCGAGAACGACGCAAAGATCAGCAGCCAGTTGAGCACCAACGCCACCCCGCCGAACGCCGCCCAGGCGGTCATCCGAAGCGAAAGGCCGCGTCGAAAATGACGACGGATGCCGCAAACGACGGCCAGGGTCGCGGCCCCGAACACGCAGCGCCAGAAGAGCAGTTCGAGCAAGGGCCGGCCGGAGCGAACCACGAACCATCCGATCGTGCCGGAGATCGCCATCGCCAGCGTCATCTCGATCGCACCGCGGCTTGTGTTGCTGATTGTCATGAGGCAATTTCTCGAGTTCCTCGGAGAATTGCACAGGCGGCTCGAGCATTGAATGCCATTTGTTAGGTGATATCGAATGGACACCTAATAATGCGAGGCACCTTGTCTCTTTGACCGTCCCGCCATGATCGACGCCACCGACCGCTCCATCCTCGGCATCCTCGCCTGCGACGCGCGCATCTCATTGAAGGATCTCGCCCAGCGCATCGGGATGTCCTCGCCGAGCACGTCCGAGCGGCTGCGACGCCTCGAGGAGCGCGGTGTGATTCGGGGCTACAGCGTGGACATCGACCCGCAGGCCCTCGGCTTCCAGCTCCAGGCCATCGTCCGGGTTCGACCGTTGCCCGGCCATCTGCGCGACGTCCAGGCTTTGATGCAGGCGCTGCCGGAGATCAGCGAGTGCGACAAGGTCACCGGCGAGGACTGCTTCATCGCGCGCATGCACGTGCGCTCGATCGCGCAACTCGATGAGATCCTCGATCTCATCACCGACAAGGCCGAGACCAACACATCGATCGTCAAGGCCACGGTGATCGGCCGCCGCGCGCCGCCTCTCGGGTTCACGCGATGAGGTGTCTAGGTGGATGAAAACTCGGCCAGACCGCTCAGCACGTTGAGATCCCTTGCGGCCTTCAGGACTTCCGGGTCACGCACCAGCGCATAGAGATCGTCGGGCAGGACGGCATCGACACTCTCGAGGTCATAGGCCAGGGTTGCTTCCCGCTCCTTGTCCAGGCCTTTCTTGATCGTCTCCACCAGTTCGAGGAGGTCTTGCAGCCGGACGCCTTTGGGCAACCGCGTCTCCACCTTCGCCTTGGCGAGGCCTGCCCGAACCAGCGCTTCGAGGGCGAACAGCACGTCCATGCACCGCCCCCAGCGAGCGAGCCGTGCCTCCATGCTTCCCTTCTTGTCCAGCCCGCGCACGAAGTAGTCGAGATTCGTCGAGAGCTTGCGCGACAGGGTGAGCAGCTCGCCCAGGTGATCGACCCCGACATTGCTTGCGCCGACGCTCTCAGCGTAGGCCTTGACGTCGGCGTTGAAGTCGTTCGCGCAGACGAGGTCGTAGTCGACCTTGCCGCCGAGGTGCTCCTGGATTTCCTGGACGTGGTACTCGCCGATCATCCAGACGCCCTCGACGTTTTTCATCTCGCTGGCCAACTTGCTCATGGCGACGGTTCGCGTGAAGTCGTAGGACGTCTTCCGTGTCTCGGACAAGTCGGGCAGCAACCGGGAGATCTCGAAGTCGATGGTCTCCAGGGCCTGGGGGAACTTGGCCTCGTGAAAGGCCTCGAGCAGCGACGCGTCCAGGGAACGATCCGTGGCGCCGGCGAGCAGGCGACCGAAGATGGCGCCGTATTCCTTCTTCATGCCGTCGAAGGCCTTGCCCACCTTGCTGAAGGCCTGGTCTCGCGACTTCAGATCCCCCTCGAGAAAGTCGAGGGTCTCCAGCATGCTCTTGGCAGACAGCGCAACCTGGGCGGCCTGCACCATGTCGAGGATCGCCGGTTTCCCGATCGACACGGGCAGGCTGTGCAGCACCGACCGGATGAGGGCGAAATGATGCTTCATCCGGTCGATGTCCCAGGCAATGAAGTGGTCGGGATGCTCTGAAGAGGCCGGCTCGCCTTTCAGGCTTCCGGTCCCCGGCTTCTGGGGCTCCTCCCAGTAGCAGCGCATGGAGGGTTCGACCTTCTTCACGTGTCCTGCGAAGGCAGCTTCGAGCTGCCGGTGTTCCTGCGACTTGGTGTGCAGTTCACCCGCGACGCTCAGCCCGTTCGGCTTGGTGGTGTACCGCTGGATCGGCCCCTGGCCCGCCGTCGACGGCACCGCCCTGCCCGCCGCCGGCGCCGCCGCAACGTGATCGCCATGCATCATCTGGACTGATTTCGAGCCCATCACGTCGGCTTCGCGCTCCAGGGCCTCGTCATCGTTGAGCGACACGCCCATGGCCTGGACCGTGGCGCCGACTCTGCCTTGCTTCTGTTGAACCACATGCCAGGCCTCATGCGGCAGGTGCTGCTCCTGCCCGGGCCCGAGATGGATGTGATGGCCCTGGGCATAGGCCAAGGCATTCAACTGCGCAGGCATGCCGGAGTTGCGGTGAACGCGGACGTCGGACATGTCCATGCCTGAGAGGGACTCGATGCCGGCTTTCAACGGGTCGGGCATGCCGGTCTCGTTGACGCGCGCCTGCAGCGGTGGCTCGTCTTCCAACCCGCGGGTCTCGCGCTGGATCGCACTGCCGAATGCGGCGTCGAGAGCACGGCGCTGCACCAACATGCGCGGCGACCTGTCAATGGCGGCCTGCAGCCCGTTGTCCAGCCCGGAGTGGGCGGCGGCTGGCCCTTTCGGTGCGTCAGCCACCGGCTTCGACGTCTTGTCTGCGTGCTGCATGTGATGACCGGTCAGTGGACCTGGAACTCCATCGTCGGATGGCTCCAGTAGCCCACATCGGCCGCGGAACTTCAATCAGCAGAATGCTGATCCCGACCACCCGGGCTGCTGATGCGCTGAACCAGGATGGCAATTTGCAGGACGTCGGTTTTCTACAAGATCGCAAAGCGCCCTTGCCCGACAGTGGAGCCCTCACCACTGATCACCGCAAGGAGCCACGATGAACACGACGATCCGCCCGTTCCGCATCGAGATCGCACAAGCACAGATCCTCGACCTGCAGCGCCGCCTCGCCGCCACCCGCTGGCCGCAGCCGGTGGACCCGGGCTTCGGCCATGGGCAGTCGCTCGCGCTGGTGCGCGAGCTGGCCGCCTACTGGGCCGATGGGTTCGACTGGCGCGCCCAGGAGGCCCGGTTGAACCGCCATCCGCAGTTCATGACCGAGATCGACGGCCAGGCCATCCACTTCATGCACATCAAGTCGAAGGAACCCAACGCCTTCCCCTTGATCCTGACGCACGGCTGGCCCAGTTCCCCGGCCGAGTACCTGGACCTGATCGGGCCGCTCACCGATCCGCGCAGCCATGGCCTCGACGCTTCGGTCGCGTTCGACCTGGTGATTCCGTCGGTGCCGGGCATGGGGTTGTCGTCGCCACTGGCCGCCACCGGCTGGGATGCGGCCCGCACCGCAGCGGCCTGGGACACGTTGATGAAGCGCCTGGGCTACACCCGCTATGGCGCGCAAGGCGGCGACGTGGGCGCGCTGGTGGCGCGCGAGCTGGGCATCCTCGCGCCCGAGGGCCTGGCCGGCGTGCACGTGCAGCAGGTCTTCGCCTTCCCCCAAGGCAGCCCCGGCGAGATGGAGGGCCTGTCCGCGTTCGAGATGGAAGGGTTCAAGAGCCTGGAGTACTTCCGCAAGTACGCCGGCTACGTCGACATCCAGTCCAAGCGCCCCGGCACGCTGGCCTATGGGCTGGTCGATTCCCCGGCCGCCCTGCTCTCGTGGAACGCCGAGCTGTTCTTCGGCTTCGAAGGCGAGCGCATCGCCGAGGTCGACCGCGACCGCTTCCTGACGCACGTGTCGCTGTACTGGTTCACCGGCACCGGCGGCCAGGCCGCCGAGTTCTACCTGGCCAATGCCGCCAGCGGCGCCGGCTACCGCGAGCTGCCCAACCCCACGCCGACCGCCGTGGCCGTGTTCCCGAACGACTTCCGCTCGGTCCGCAGCTTCGTGGCCCGCTCCCACACCCGGGTGCTACAGTGGTCCGAGATGCCGCGCGGCGGCCACTTCGCCAACGAGACCGATCCGCAACTCGTCATCGAAGACCTGCGCCGCTTCTTCGTCGGACTGCAAGCGCAAGATGCCCCTTTCGGAAGGAACGATCGCTGAAGAAGAGCGTGCGGCGGACTCGCCCCTGGTGGCGAAGGTCCGCCAGGCCCGCTACGCCGGCGATGCACGCGAGGTGGCCCTGCCCGACGGCTCCTGGGACCTGCTGTTCGTGCGCCGCGGCGGCGGCCGGCTGATGGTGATCCAGACCGGACAGATCGCGGCGCCTCTCGCGGTGGACAGCCAGGCCGGCGACGAGATGCTGACGATCGCCTTCAAGCCCGAGGTCTACATGCCCCGCCTGCCGGGGCGATTGACGTTCAACCAGGGCGTGGCTTGCCCGGTCGAAGACGATCGCAGCTTCTGGATCGGCCCGGACCGCTTCGAGGTGCCCAGTTTCGACAACGTCGAGCAGTTCGTGTCCGCGCTGTCGCGCAAGGGCCTGCTGGAGCGTGACCCGGTCGTCTCGCGAGCGCTGCAGGGCGTGCGCCAGCGGCTCGACGAGCGCAGCATCCAACGCCACTTCGCGGAGGTCACCGGCCTCGGCCTCAAGGCGTTCCAGCAGATCGCCCGGGCCCACGAGGCCGCCCGGTTGCTGCGCCTGGGCCAGGCGCCGTCGCAGGTTGCGGCCGAGCTCGAATTCACCGACCAGGCCCACCTGACGCATTCGCTGAAGCGTTTCCTCGGGCAGACACCGCGGCAGATCGCCCGGGATCCAGGCGCTGTGCAGCGTTAACCGGCCTGCAGCCGCTTCTCGAAGAAGGCGTCCGGATAGGGATCGTCATTGAAGCGCGGGATGTCGACCCAGCCCGTCTTCCGATAGAGCTCGATGGCTTCGGGCAGGGCGCTGTTCGTGTCGAGGCGGAGCACGCGGATGCCCAGTTCGCGCGCGGCGTCTTCAATGGCGGCCATGAGGCGGCGCGCCAGCCCTTGGCCACGCGCTGCCGGGGCCACCCACAGCCGCTTGACCTCCGCCAGGTCGCGGCCATCGCCCTTGAGGCCCACGCAGCCCACGGGAAGCCCGTCCGACCAGGCGAGCAGGAAGGTGCCGCGCGGCGGGATCATGTCGGCGGCATCCGGGTCGCGCGAGCGCGCGACGTCGAATCCGGATGCGAAGCGCCGCGCGAGTTCGTCGTAATAGGCCTTCAGGCAGGCCCGGGCGGGCTCGCCCTTCGGATGGGCTTCCTCGACGACGGTGCGGTCGCGCAGCAGTGCGCAGGCGATCAGGTCCATTGCTGCCAGCAGCGTTTCAGGATGCGGATGGCGCGCCAGGATCGCGCCGGCCTGGTCATCGGACAGCTTCTCGTAGGCCCGGAACTCCCGCTGGCCCGTGCGCGTGAGACGCACGACCCGGCGTCGCGCATCGTCGGGATGGGCGACGGTCTCGACCAGGCCCTCCTCCTCCAACCCACGCAGCAGCCGGCTGGTCAGGCCGGAGTCGAGGCCCAGCGACTCGCGCAGGCGGCCCACGTCCGCGATCCCCCGCCCGATCGAATTCAGCACGCGCGCGGCACCGAGAGGCCGGCCGCGACCGAGGAAGGAGGTGTCGAGCGCGCCCACCTCGACGGTGACGGCACGGTTGAACCTGCGCACTCGGGCGATCACATCCGCATCCATATATCTGACTTTAGTCAGGCATATGCGATGCGTCAACACTCTGCGGCGGGATGAACTGCCCGTCAAACGCGTCATCCAACTAGATGGTAGACTGTTCGCATGGAACAGACGGACCTCTCCCCCAAAGCCGCCGAGATCGTTGCCTGCACCCGAAACCTGTTGGCTGCAGGCGGATACAACGGCTTCAGCTACGCCGACATCTCGGAGGCCGTGCACATCAGCAAGGCCAGCATCCACCATCACTTTCCCAGCAAGGCGGAACTGGTCCGGACCGTCGTGAAGCTGTACCGCGAGGAAAGCCGGGGCGGCCTGGCAGCGATCGAGCAGCACATCGCCGACCCGCTCGCACGGCTGCGTGCCTACACCGGGTACTGGGAAACCTGCATCCGCGACGGCGCGGCACCGTTCTGCATCTGCGCGATGCTCGCTTCGGAGTTGTCGGCCATTCCGGATGAAGTGGCAACCGAGGTGCGCGGGCATTTCAGCGACCTGGCGGCCTGGCTGGCATCGCTTCTCACGGTGGGCGCCGCGAAGGGAAGCTTCCGCCTGCGCGGGGCTGCCGAATCCGAGGCGATGGCCCTGATGGCGACGGTCCACGGCGGCATGCTGGCCGCCCGCGTGCATGGCGATCCCGAGGTGTTCGCCACGATCGTCCAACGCGGCGTGGCGCTGTTGCTTCCTGCCGCCTAGTCGGCGCTCAGCCGGCGTCCTCTTGGGCCCTCATTTGCCTGAACGTTCTACCAACTGGTAGATAGCCTCCTCTCGAAAGCCACGGCGGCGCAGCTTTCGAGCCTCTCATGACCCATGCGCCCTGACCTCGCGACCTCGTGTCGCATCGGAGATCTCAATGCCCTTTCCCCAGTTTTCCAAGCTTCTCGCCATCGGAGCGACCGGCGCACTGCTCGCCGCCAACGTGCTCTCGTCGGCATGCGCCGCCGGTCCGGTCGAACCGGTGCGCGTGCGCGGCACGGTCGTCGCGCTGACCGGCGACCAGCTTCAGGTGAAGTCCCGTGAAGGCGAGGCTGTGACGGTGACGCTCAAGACCGGCTGGATGGTCTCGGCCGTCGCCAACGCCGGCATCGGCGACATCAAGGCCGGGGACTACGTGGGCATCGCCTCCGTGCCGAAATCGGAAGGTGGCGATGGCGCATTGGAAGTGCTGATCCTGCCGCCCCAGATGAAGGGCATGGGCGAAGGGCGCTTCGGCTGGGACTTGAAGCCCGACAGCACGATGACCAACGCCACCGTGGCCGATGCCGTCACGTCGGTCCATGGCAGCACCGTCACGCTGAACTACCACGGCCAGGAGAAAAAGATCTCCATCCCGCAGGGCACGCCGGTCGTCACCCTCGCACCGGCCACGCCCGGGGACGTCAAGCCCGGAGCCGTCGTCTTCATCCCCGCCGAGAAGGACGCGAATGGCAGCCTTTCCGCCGCACGACTGATCGTCGGGAAGAACGGCGTCGTCCCGCCGATGTGAATCGGCATGCCGGCATTCGAACACCACAGGAGAAACACATGACCGATCCGATTCCCGCACAGGGGAACCATTGGCTGAAGCCTTACTACCTCACGCGAGCGGCGTTCTCGGTCGCGTGGGTCATCGCCGCGTTCACGATCGGCCGCAGCGTTCCGTCGATCGCAGCCGTCCTGCTCGTCGGCTATCCCGCCTGGGACGCCGCGGCCAACCTGGTGGACGCGCAGCGCAACGGCGGGCTGAGGCACAACCCCACCCAACTGCTGAACGTGGTCGTGAGCGGCCTGGCCACAGTGGCCGTGGCGATCGCGCTCGGCATGGGCATGAATGCGGTGCTCGGCGTGTTCGGCGTCTGGGCGGTGCTCTCAGGCATCTTCCAGCTCGCCACGGGCGTGCGACGCTGGAAGAGCCACGGAGCGCAGTGGGCGATGATCCTGAGCGGGGCGCAGTCCGCGCTCGCGGGCGCGTTCTTCCTGAAGCAGGCGAACGAGCCCAAGGTGCCCAGCATGGCCGACATCGCTCCGTATGCCGCATTCGGCGCGTTCTATTTCCTCGTCTCGGCACTGTGGCTGATGGTGTCGGACTTTCGACGACGAGAACGCTGAGCGCCAGCCGCACCCTTCGATGACCACAGGGTCCTGTCTTCCGCCTTCCTGCACCCTTCATGAAAATCACCGGCAACACCATCCTCGTCACTGGCGGCACCAGCGGCATCGGCCGCGCACTGGCCGAGGCCCTGCACGACCTGGGCAACCGCGTCATCGTCACCGGCCGCCGCCAAGCCCTGCTCGACGACATCACGAGCGCCAGGCCAGGCCTCGCGGGCCTGCAACTCGACGTCAACGACGCGGCCTCGTTGTCGCGGCTGTCCCTCGAGCTGCACAACCGCTTTCCCGCACTGAACGTGATGTTTGCCAACGCCGGCATTTCGCGCGCCGAAGACATGGCGTGCGATGCCTGGCGTGCCGATGACGCGGAAGCCATCGTGCAAACGAACATCCTCGGCGTGATACGCATCGCTGCGGCCGTGCTTCCGCTGATCAAGGGCAAGCCGCATGCGACCCTGCTGGCCACCAGCTCCGCCCTCGCCTTCGTGCCGCGCGCTGATTTCCCGACCTACTGCGCCAGCAAGGCTTTCCTGCATTCCTGGCTGCAGTCGATGAGGCACCAGCTGCGTTCCATTCCGGTGGAAGTCCTGGAACTGTCTCCGCCCTACGTGCAGACCGAACTCACCGGAGCCCGGCAAGCCTGCGATCCACGTGCCATGCCCCTGCCCGACTACGTGGCCGAGGTGCTCCGGCTGCTGGAGGCCGGCGACACCCCGCGCGGCGAGGTTCTGCTCGAGCGGGATTTCGCTCGCCGCTGGTCCGAGCGCGATGGCCGCTACGAGGCCACCTTCGCCGCCATGAACCCGGCGTGAACGAGCAGGCCGTCGCCGGCGAAGGCCAGCGGCCGCGCTACGCCGCCGCGCGCCGCGCGCTGACGATCCATGCGCGCGAGTCGAAGAGAACGCCGTCGCGCGTGAGGTGCGCCGCGAGCATCTCGCGCAACCTCGCCAGCGCACGCTGCGCCGCGGCGGGCTCGTGCTTCGCAAGCAGGTCCTTCGCCGTCTTGAGGTCGCAGACGAGTTCGAAGGCGCTGGCGACGTCCGGGCCGTAGTAGACGGGTTCCCGCACCTCGGCCAGGCCGACCCCGGTGAACCCGGCGGCGCCGAGGAGGGCCTCGACCCTGGACGGGTCGCCCAGCGAAAAGGCCGGCGGCTCGCCGCCCGGCGGGTACGCCGGGGCCGTGCTGCCCGACAGCGCGCGGTGGATCGCGCCCGTCCACTCGTTGCGGTCGGCGCCCTGCCACACCATCATCACGAGGCGCGCCCCGGGCCGCGCCGCGCGCGCGATGTTGGCGAAGGCGGCGTCCGGATCGCCGAAGAACATCGTGCCGAAGCGGCTGATGACGACGTCGAAATGGGCGGGCCGGAACCGGTGGACCTGCGCGTCGCCCAGCTCGTAGGCCACGTTGGACAGGCCTTCCTGCGCCGTGCGGCGGCGTGCGCGCTCGAGCATCGCATCGGAGATGTCGACCCCGAGCGCACTGCCCGCGTGGGCGGCCCGCGCCGCGTCGCAGGTGGTCTGCCCGCCGCCGCAGCCGATGTCCAGCACCTGGTCGGTGGGGACGATGCCCGTGGCAGCCCGCAGCCGCTCGTTGTGCAGGCGCAGCTCGGCATCGTAGTGGTCGGCGAAACACAGCGCCCGGGCGCGCGGCGTGCCGGTCATCGCGGCGGCTCCCGGGTGTCCGTCGGTTCGGCGGTGTGCCGCACCAGCGCCGAGATGACACGGTCCCACACCGGTGCGGGCGGCATCTCGTGGCCCACCCCTTCGAGCAGCAGCAGCGTCGCGCCGGGGATCTCCTTCGACAAGGCCACGCCGTGCTCCACCGGGAACAACGGGTCTTCGGTGCCGTGGATGACGAGCGTGGGCACGCGAAGCGTCCCCAGCCGGGCGCGCCACGGCCCGTGGCCCGGCTCGAGCAGCCAGTGGTTCGACAGGCTGGCCGCGATGTCGCTCGTGCGGTCGACGACGCGGGCGGCCACCGCGCGCAGTGCC
The DNA here is from genome assembly GCF_056404395.1 of Rhizobacter sp. P2_D12. Classification (NCBI taxonomy): domain Bacteria; kingdom Pseudomonadati; phylum Pseudomonadota; class Betaproteobacteria; order Burkholderiales; family Sphaerotilaceae; genus Rhizobacter; species Rhizobacter sp. P2_D12. Next base: position 97,691 of record NZ_JBFUEB010000006.1, read on the forward strand.
GCGTCGCTGGCGGTGCAGGTGCCGCCAAACGGTTTCGTGCTGTCGACGATGTAGCGGATCACGGCTTCGCGATCGGACCAGTCCGGCGGCTCGGCCGGGTGCTCGAACACCGCCTTCATGCGGTCGAGCATCGGCGGCAGGTCGCCGTTTCGCGAGGTGCCGCCGGGGCTGGTCGAGAACAGGGCCAGCGATGCGACGCGGGCCGGAAACTCCAGGGCCAGCAGCTGGGCCAGGCCGCCACCCATCGAGATGCCCGCGACGTGGGCGCGCGGCAGGCCCAGTGCGTCGAGCACGCCCACCGCATCCTTCACGAGATCGAAGCCGGTGTAGTCGGGCCGGCCTGCCTCGCATGCCGACGAGCGGCCCGTGTCGCGCAGGTCGTAGCGAACCACGTGGCGCTGCTGCGACGCGAGCCGCGCGCAGAAGGCGTCTTCCCACCAGTCCATCGAACTGGCGGCGCCGGCAATCAGCAGCACGGCAGGATGCGCAGGGTCCCCGAACGCTTCGGTGCAGATCTGCACACCGTTGACATCGACCATCTTCTCGTTGCCCATGGCGAGTTTTTCTCCCTGTCGAAAATGAATGCAGCGGGAGGCGAGAGTGGCACGGCCTCGGGTACCGTCAAAGGGCCACAAGGCGTGAAATCAACGGGACCAGACGCGCCCTCTACACCTCGAACCGACCCGAGGCGTCTCGATCGTGCTCATACCGCCTTGAGAGCGGGAACGCCGGCAGCCAGGACTCCCGGCGGACGATCCAGCTCTCGTAGGTCGGCACCAGCTGGTCCGGGGCGTCCAGCGATCCCAGGTTCACCTCGACCTCGTCGGCGCTGCGTGCGAAGACCGATGAGCCGCAGCGCGGGCAGAAGAACCGACCCGCGTAGTCGCGTGTCTCGCCCTCGATCGCCACCGCGTCCTGCGGGAAGATCGCGGACGCATGGAACAGTGCCCCGTGGTGCTTGCGGCAGTCGAGGCAATGGCAAAGGCCGACCCGGTAGGGCCGCCCCGATGCCACGATGCGGACGTCGCCGCACAGGCATCCCCCCGTGAACCGGTCCATGCTGCGTCTCCTCTGAAGTCAAGGGCCGGCCTGTTTACAACGAACGCGGTCGCGCGTCCAGATCAGCGGCTGATCCGGACCCAGTTCAGGTTCCACCCGCCCGACAGCGCCTTCACGGCGATCTGCTGCTGCCCGGCGCTCAACTGCACCTGGTGCGAGATCGTGGTCCAGTTCTGCCAGCCGCCGGTCGACGGCACGCCCAGGCTGCCGTACACCGGCGCCCCACCCGCGCTTTCGAGCTGCAGCGATCCGCCGCCGCTCTGGCTGGCCACGCGGTACTGCACCGTGTAGGTCCCGCTGGCCGGCAGGTTCAGGTCCCACACCACCCAGTCGTTGGCGTCGATGTAACCCAGGTTCTGGCCGCCCTCGGTGCAGGCCTCGGCCGTCATGCCCTGCATCACCGCGTAGTTCTCGGCCTCCAGCGTGATCGCGCTGGCCGCACCCGACAGCAGCGGCGAACGCGCGAAGGTCGCGTCCTGGCGGTCCAGGTCGCTGAAGATGCTCTCCACGTACAGCAGCGAGTTGCGGTGCCGCAGGTAGCGACCCGGGAAGTTCCACGATTCGAACGACGTCGCGCCGCCGTTCGCCAGGCCCGTGCGCTGGTTGAAGGTCGCGTCCTGGCGGAACAGCGTCGAGCCGTCGTTCGCGTCCAGCCACACCTCGCCGTTGCGGTGCCGCAGGTAATTGTTCGGGAAGTTCTGCGACTGGAACGACACGCCGCCGCCGGCCAGGCCCGGCACCATCGTCCAGTTGCCGTCCGCGAACGGCGAGACGCTGCCCGCCGGGTCGATGCGGCCGCGGCTGGACGCATGGCGGATCACGTTGCCCGCGATGTTGTTGCTGGTCCACGAGGCCGTGGTGGTGGTCGAGCTGCCCTGCGTGTAGACCCGCACGTAGTCGACGTAC